>CAZQCL010000073.1:0-8687 GCA_964592435.1 uncultured Oscillospiraceae bacterium | reverse complement strand
TTGCCTGAATAATCGCCCCGGCACACATAGTGCAAGGCTCCAGCGTTACATACAGGTCGCAATCATTCAGCCGCCATGAGCCAAGCTTTTCGCAGGCCTTGCGGATAGCCGTCATTTCTGCATGAAGCGTCACATCGTTTTTCGTTTCCCTTTCGTTGTGGGCTTTGGCTATGATTTCTCCATCCTTCACAACGACTGCCCCAACAGGTGTTTCAGCTGCTTTCCGGGCTTCTTCCGCTTCCCTCAGTGCTTGCAACATATAACGCTCATGAGTATAATAAGTGTGAAAATCTGTTTCATGCTTCACATTCATACCTCCGATAAATAAAAGCGTAAATGCGCAAGTGATTATGTTGTGACACTGCTCATTGAGCCTGAGGAACGTCACGCACCTATTGTACTACAAAGCTTTGAAACAATCAATTCCTTTGTTTTGCGCAAAAATCACATGGGGAATTGCTGTACTTGTGCATGTGGATTACAAGTAAATTGCAGGCGGCCGCAACAAGCTCATCTGGAAACCAACCGCCTGCCTAAATGATATATTGCTCTAAAAGGGAGAATTAACAAAAAGATGAAGCTTATTATTAGAAACTCAATCAGAAAGCCTACATAATTACTGAACCTTTCCATGAAATCACCTATCCCATCAAAAGTGCCCTTATCTTTTGAAACTGCATTAACCAGATTGTTCAATATAATCTTTGCCAGTATTATGTGCTTTTATAATCTTATTTATGTTTTCTATTTTTTCCATTTTGCAAGGGCATCCGCCAAAGAGGAATTTATGCTTTCATCCTCCTGCTGATTGAGAAACTTACCAACCTCCCTTTTATTGACCTGCTCACCCTTCCTCTTGTTGAAGGCATCCAGTTTCTCTCGGTAACCGCAGGGGCAGAAAAACGCCTTTTTATCGCCTTCACCGCGGATTTCCATCTTTTTGTGGCACTCAGGACACCGAGCATTTGACAGCATGGAAATCCTTTTTCGGTAGCCGCATTCTCTGTCCTGGCAGACAAACATCCTCCCTTTTTTTCCATTAACCTCAAGTAAATACTTGCCGCATTCTGGACATTTTTCACGGGTCATATTATCATGCTTATAAACGTCTGTGCTGGAAATTACATTTGAAACCAGCTTAGTAGCATAGCTCTTCATTTCGCCTATGAAATTTCCGGGGTTTTCTCTGCCCTTGCTTATAGAGCTAAGGCGCTGCTCCCACTTTGCTGTAAGCTCCGGAGATTTGAGATCGCCCGGCACAATATCAATCAACTGAATTCCCTTCGAGGTGGGATGTATTTCCTTGCCTCTTCTTTCCACATAAAAGGAGTTAAACAGCTTTTCAATAATATCTGCTCTTGTGGCAGGCGTCCCTAAGCCGCTGGTCTTGTCCATAGCTTCACGCAGCTCATCGTTCTCAATGAATTTGCCCGGATGCTCCATGGCGGTAAGTAGTGTCGCCTCTGTATAGCGTGCCGGGGGCTTTGTTTTGCCATTAACCAGCTGCACCAAGCTGGGCTTCAATTTGTCACCCTTTTTCAAATCCGGCAGGCTCTGATCAGGCTCTTCGTCGACGCTGGAATCTGAGCTGCCCAGCCCTTCGCGGAATTGTCCTTCTCCTGATTGGCCACTGCCTTCTTGCCCCGAGCCTTCGTTTCCGTCGCAGATTGCCCTCCAGCCCTTTGATTTTGCTATTTTACCTCTTGCGGTGAATTGTTCGCCATTTATATCTACTTTTAGCGTAGTTTGCTCATACTTAAAGGAAGGGCTTAGAACAGCGAGAAACCTTTTGACAATCAGATCGTAAATGTTGCGCTCCTCATAGTCCAGTGCGCCAAGATTTACATACTGCTCCGTTGGTATTATTGCATGATGGTCGCTGACTTTTGCATTATCCACGAATCTTTTCGTCGTTTTAATCCTGCCGCCACGCAGAATCGTTCGTGCTGCTGTGGCATAGGGGCCTATGGAAATGCTTTTCAGCCGTTCTGGTAATGTTGGCACGATGTCATCTGTGATGTGCCTGGAATCTGTGCGTGGATAAGTGACGATTTTGTGGACTTCATAGAGCTTCTGCATAATGCCGAGGGTTTGTTTGGCGGAATAACCGTATTTGCGGTTGGCGTCCCGCTGTAACTCCGTAAGGTCATATGCCAGCGGAGGCTGCTCTTCCTTTGCTTCCTTTTTTACGTCAACAACAGTCCCGCTGTATCCCTTCAGTTTGGATAGAATTTCATCTGCCTGCTGTTTATTAAAAATGCGTGTCTGTCCGCCGGATTTGCCTTGCCACTGCATGGTGAGTCCCTTCATAAGGGCTTGAATCGTCCAGTAATCCTTTGGTACAAATCTTCTTATTTCATTTTCTCTTTCAACAATTATAGCAAGTGTAGGCGTCTGTACCCTGCCCGCGGACAGCTGGGCATTGTGCTTGCAGGTCAGTGCCCGGGTAACATTCAAGCCTATGAGCCAGTCGGCCTCTGCACGACATTGCGCCGATTTGTAAAGGTTATCGTAATCCCTGCCGGGTTTTAGGCTGCTAAAGCCGTCCTTGATGGATTTGTCGGTTTGGGAGGAAATCCACAAGCGCTTTATTGGCTTGGAAAAACCTGCTTTTATAAGAATCCACCTTGCAACCAGTTCGCCTTCCCGGCCGGCGTCTGTGGCAATGACCAGCTCATCGACATCAGGCCTATTTAGAAGCTTCTTTACAATGCCGAACTGCTTTGAGGTTTGCTTAATAACGACCAGCTCCATTTTCTTCGGGAGCATCGGGAGGGCTTCAAGATTCCATGTTTTATATTTTTCACCATAGGCCTCGGGATCGGCCAGCGTTACAAGGTGTCCCAGTGCCCAGGTCACGATATATTTGTTTCCCATCAGGCAGCCATTGCCGCCCTGATTACAATTTAGTACTTTGGCTAAATCCCTGCCAACAGAAGGCTTCTCAGCCAAAACAAGTGTTTTTCCCATGTATCTGCCTCTTTTCGCAAGCTATTTATAATGTAGAATCGGTCGCCCCATATATTAATGATACCCTATTTTGAATAACACTGCACAGCAGGTTCATAAAAGCAGATTTAGTAAACGCCCTTTTCTATTGCGTTGAAGGCGAAGATAGACGAATTAGCATATCTGGACCTTCTCTTGATATAGGTACTATAGTATAATGAATTTTGGTAACAGATGTTACACAAACTGGCCATTTATGCTAGCTGGATGAAAGAGCAGAGGCAAGTGAGAGTGAAGGTGCAAGCGGTAAGGGAATGTGCAGGTGAAAGTATAGACTGCAAGTATAGACTGCAAGTATGGTGTAGGAAATTATTATGGAAAATATAGGTACGAGGAGCGTAAACATGAAAGCGAAATCACCCCGTGAATCAATGGTGGAAACGACAGAGCTGGTGTTGCCTAATGATACAAATTTGCTTGGGAATCTGCTTGGAGGACGTCTGATGCATCTGATGGATGTAGCTGGGGCTATGGCTGCACAAAGGCACAGCAACCGAATTGTTGTGACAGCTGCCATTGACAGTGTGGAATTTAATCATCCGGTAAAGCAGGGTCAGATGGTAACATTAAAGGCTAAGGTCACGTGGGTAGGCAGAACCTCAATGGAGGTGGTTGTCGAAGTATACTCCGAAGACTTTATGACCGGTGATAGAAAGTTCACAAATAGAGCATATCTAACATTCGTGGCTGTCGATTCGTCCTCAAGGCCGGTTGAGGTTTGCAAGCTTCTGCTGGAAACTGATGAAGACAGGAGGGAAAACGAAGCTGCGGCAAAAAGGCGCAATGAGCGGATGAGGAAAAAAGAGGGGATGTTGCATGCTTCGAGTTCCGCGGCGCAATATATTGCGGGCAGGTAAGAAAGCTTGTCACTATATATTGTGCAGCTAAGTTATATTAAGGCTACATCGCAAAAGCCTTATATCGAACATATGTTTGCTTTTTTCCATACGATATGATATGCTATTTGGCGACAGATAGACATGCGCTGTTATGATGTATGCTACGACGTATGCAGCTATGTGGAATTCATCAAAATAGCGTTTTGCATAGTATGGGTGATTATATGGAATTAATGGATAAGCTTAAGGTGTTAGCCGATAGTGCAAAATATGATGTTTCATGTGTTTCCAGCGGAAGCTCCCGGAAAAACAAGCCCGGCGGAGTTGGAAGCAGCATGCCGGCTGGAATTTGCCATACATTCAATGGGGATGGGCGCTGTGTATCACTGTTGAAAGTGCTTATGTCCAACTGCTGTGTTTATGATTGCGCCTACTGTATCAACAGGGTTTCGAATGATATTCCCCGAGCAGCATTCACTCCGGATGAAATAGCAGATCTGACAATCAATTTTTATAGAAGGAATTATATCGAGGGGCTTTTTCTGAGCTCAGCTGTAGTCAAATCTCCCGACCATACCATGGAGCTTATTATCCATGCAGTACGACGGCTGCGTGTGGACTATCGCTTTAATGGCTATATTCATATAAAGGCTATTCCCGGGGCAGATGCTGCTTTGATTGAGAAGGCCGGTAGCTATGTGGACAGGATGAGCGTTAATATTGAGCTGCCCACCAGTGATGGCTTGAAGCTACTGGCTCCGCAGAAGAAGAAGGAAGCAATCTTGGGGCCCATGGGCTTCATCAGCAACAAAATCAATGAGACGCGTGACAACAGCCGACGGTTTAGGAATGCTCCCATGTTTGTACCTGCAGGGCAGAGCACTCAGCTAATAGTGGGGGCGACAGGAGATCATGATTTGGGCATCCTCAAGCTCTCGGAGGGGCTATACAAACGCTTTGGCATGAGAAGGGTGTTCTATTCAGCATATGTGCCGGTGTCGAAACACCCAGCATTACCGAAGGCAGTCAAGCCCCCTTTACTGCGTGAACATCGGATTTATCAGGCAGACTGGCTGCTTCGCTTTTATGGCTTCAAAGCGGATGAGCTATTGGATGAATCCCATAAGGATTTTGACACCCAGCTGGATCCCAAATGTGACTGGGCACTACGCAATCTTCACCAATTCCCTATAGAAATAAACAAGGCTGACTATTTCATACTACTACGCGTGCCCGGTATCGGGGTTCGGTCTGCCCAAAGGATCGTAAAGGCAAGGATGGTTCAGAAGCTGGACTTTGTAGACATAAAAAAGCTCGGCGTCGTGTTGAAACGAGCCAGATTTTTTATCACCTGCAAGGGAAAATACATTGATAAGCTGGATGCCACGGAGGACTTCATCAGAATAAATATCTTGGCCGGCATTAAGCGGCTTCCGGCAGCAGATCCGGGCTACACACAGCTTAGCTTTCTTCCGCCTGCCGCTCCCGCGCTATTGCGAGGGTCGGAGCCGCAGCCCGCTTTACCGGCGCCCACCTGCGAGGACGTGGCAGCCAGTATGACAGGTGAATTGTGATGTTAACATATATTTATGATGGCAGCTTTGAGGGAATTTTAACTGCTGTTTTTGAAGCTTTTACTCGAAAGCAGGTACCTGACGCCATTTTGTCTAAGCATGGCTTCCAGCAGGATATCACGTCATCCTATATATATATTGAAACTGATACTATGAAATCTGACAGAGTATATAATTCAATACGATGCAACATTTCAGAGGATGCCTTGAAAAATTGTTATCAGGCTTTCCTATCAGAGGATCCGCAGGCAGGCATCCTCATATATCGTTACTTGAAGCTTGGCTGGAGGATGGGTAGCAGGGTGGATTTGCATTTATCCGATAATACGGTATTTGAAATGATGAGCATTAATCGAAGGCTCGAGTCTGAAGTACACAGGCTAATGGGCTTTGTCAGGTTCAGGCAAGTTGTAGGCGGCATTTTTTATTCACCTGTCAGCCCGGACTATAATGTGGTTGAATTGCTGGCACCACATTTTGCAGAACGTCTTTCGGATCAGCCATGGATTATTCATGATACTAAAAGAGAAATTGCAGCCTTTTACAATGGGAAAACCTGGATTGTTTCAGAGTTTTCGACAGAGGATATCCCTGTTAGCACAGAGGATGAAAAGCTATATTCCGGGCTGTGGAAACAGTTTTTCAATGCTTTGTCGATACCTGGTCGTGAAAATCCAAAGCTCCAAAGGCGGCTTTTGCCCCGGCGTTATTGGGATCATCTCACAGAGAAATGGTAAGAGGAATTACTGCCGATTTTCCTCATTTTCCATAAACTCCTCAAGGCCTTCGGTATATGCACAAATTCCGACAGACGTAATAAATCGTTTTATAAATCTCACTAAAAGAGTCGAAAAGCACTAAAATTGTGAATAGTTCACAATAATTTATTAAATATTTTCAAATAACTAATAGTATTCCATATAAAGTTTTTTTATATTGCTTGACAAATAATGCTTTTCTAAATTATAATTATAATATAGGTAAAACGATACACGTAAATATATTATGCCGCTATTCCTACAGCTGTGCTTGCTACAGCTGCAAATATAACTTGTATTCAATAAGAAAATAAATTGTTATGTTTGTTAATTTTTGATGTCTGGCCAGATGGCTTGAACATAAAAAAGTTAGGAGGATGATAGAAATGAGAGATGTAAAACGTTTAGTATGCATGTTTCTTGTCGCTTTCCTTGTATTAGGACTTGCTGCATGTGGAGGGAGTAAGGACGTTAAGCCAGATGCCACAGCTCCTGTCGGCACTACGGCTAAACCGGACGTCACTGATTCTGGAGATTCAGGGGAAGCCGAGTATGAAAGGGTAGTCATACACTATTCCTGTCCTCAGGTTGTTGAGGGATATGACTATAACACTGGCGATGATTACAGCAAATTCATACTTGACAAATTCAATTTTGAATTTCAAGGCAAAAATGTGCCTTGGGGTGAGTGGCACAATATGCTCAGCACATGGATCATGGCGCAGGATATGCCCGATGTAGCTATTTTTAACTATGGCGACACAACCCACTCTGACGCTGCCAATTTCGTCGAGCAAGGGCTGATTAAACGTCTTCCCGACGATTGGAAAACAAGGTGGCCCGGTGTCGCGAAGGTGTATGAGACAACCAGCCTTGGGCCAATGCTTGAGGATCTATACGGCGGTACATACTTTATTCCTCGCGCAAGGTTTTTCTACAATCTTCCAGGCGATCCCCTTGCCAACCACTGGTCTTTATGGATTAGGTCGGACTGGGTTGCCGCGGTAGGCAAAGAGGTTAAAAACCATTACACCATACCTGAGGTACTGGAAATAGCCAAACTCATCAAAGAACAGGATCCTGGCAAGGTGGGTGCTAGTCTTGCCCCAATTTCCATGGACACTGGTAATTCCTCAAGGCTTTTCCTGGAAGCCAATAGCACCTATTGGAACACGTTCTATAAAGGCTCTGACGGTAAATATGCATGGGGCGCGGCGGCTGATGATACCCTTGAAGGGCTCAAGCTATGGTATCAAGCGTACAGCACCGGTATTCTTGACCCTGAATTCTACCTGCTGGACCATGAAAAGGATATGGAAAAATTCCAGACTCTTGGAGTAGCCGGAGTTTCTTACCTTGGCGGGCAAACCGCTGACGTTGAACGGTTCCGGATAGACTTTACAGATTATACGGGCTTTGATGCCAGTGCATTTGGCCTGGCAACCCTTCTAGGGGTGGATGGAAACTATCATCAAAGAGATCTGATCAACTTCTGGGGCGCGGTATGCTTCAGCCCTGACGTTGACGATGCGGTATTTGAGCGTTGGATGGATCTCATGGAATTCACCGCTAGCGAGGATGGGTATCCTGGCACGCAAATGGGCTTGAAAGGTGTTGATTGGGATCGTGATGCGAATGGCGAAATCATTTCCCTTGTACCCCCTGGAACGTTATTGGCAGGTGATGTCGGAGACGCAAAATACCCAAGTCTGGGCCATGTGCTTGGTTCTGTCATCCTGTGGGACGACTTGGCTTTCGATAACCCGAACGTGGGTAAAGAATTCCGTGACGAGTCCAAAGCCCTTTATAAGAACCGGAGTGAAATAGCTACTCCTGAGAGCTTCGCTAAGGTCGATTGGGATCTCTGGATGCACAATACGGATAATCTGCGCAGAGCAAGGGGCATTGACTACAAAACAGAATTCGCAAATCTGGTTACCTCCGCCACGAGCGAGGCGAACCTGGTCAGTCTCTACAATGCTTGGCTTGAGGCACAAAAACCCCTTATTCAGCCTGTTCTAGACGAGTTGAACAATTAGGATCAATTAAGAATTAGATTACATTGTTATTGCCAGGGATTACATCCTGTCCCTGGCAATAATAATAATTAAGGTGCGAAAGGATGAAAACTATGGCTGCATCATTAGATTATTCCAGCAAACCAAGTCTCAAAAGTCGCATTGCTCGTTTGGGAAGGGAGATTCTGAAAAATAGGGGCAAGTATCTTCTCGTTTTGCCCGGAATAGTGTGGTATGCTGTTTTTGCGTATATTCCAATATTTGGTCTGTCCTTGGCTTTTAAGAAGTATATTGCAAAGATGGGCTTGTTTGGAAGCCCGTGGGTCGGTATGGCCAATTTCGAAAATGTGTTCGCCGACCCGGCATTTTTGAAGTCAATTTATACTACGCTGTGGATTAATGCGGGAAGGCTTATATTTGTATTCCCGGTTCCCATTATCCTGGCGCTTATGTTTAATGAAGTGCGCTTGGGACGCTCAAAAAAGGTTC
>CAZQCL010000072.1:0-8779 GCA_964592435.1 uncultured Oscillospiraceae bacterium | reverse complement strand
AGCTCTATTTGTCAGACACACTAGTGTGCCCGTAACAAATCAAGGTAAATAAAGACCGGTGAATAAGGTCAACCTTTTACGGCACCTATCATTACGCCCTTTACAAAGTATTTGGCGACAAAGGGATAGGCAAGCATAAAGGGCACACTTGCCACAACGATGAGCGCATACTTGAGTAACTGTGCCATACCTTGCTTTGCCTGGTAAAGCAGTGGGTCGCCTATAATCTCGTTGACCTGGTTGAGAATGAGTATGTCACGAAGGATAATCTGGAGCGGAAATTTGGACTTATCAGTTATATATAGAAAGGCCTGGAAGTAGGAGTTCCAGTGTCCGAGACCATAGTACAGTACCAGTACCGCAATGATGGCCTTTGACAGGGGCATTGCTATCTGGATAATAAATCTGGTATGACTCAAGCCGTCCAGCTGCGCTGCCTCTATCAACTCTTCAGGGATAGTCGTTTCAAAGAATGTACGACAGATGATTACATTAAATACGTTCAAAGCCACGGGGATGATCATTACCGCACGCTTATTTATAAGGCCAAGCTGGGCTGTAAGCAGATAGGAAGGAATTAGGCCTCCATTGAAAAGCATGGTAAAGGTAAATATAAAGAGCAGGACTCGACGCCCCGGCATGTTTTTACGGGAAAGTGGGTAAGCGGCGGCAACAGTCATCACTATATTCACTAATGTGCCGACAACCGTATAAAACAGTGTGTTGGCAAAGCCGGTGACTATAGCTTTGTGGCTGAAGACCTCCTCAAAGCCTCTCAGTGAAAAGTCTACCGGGAAGAATACCACCTGCCCCTTCGACACAGCCGTAGGGGATGAGAATGCGGAGCTCAATATATACATAAGGGGGTAGAACACTATTAGTGCAGCCAACAGCATAAGTCCATCATTTACTAAGTTAAATATTTTATCCCCAAATAAAGCTTTGGGTTTTGTTATTCTATTTTTCTTGAATGTTTGAATGTCTGACATATCTCTATTCTCCTTTCACATCGGGCTACCATAGGCTGGTTTCATTTACTTTCGAGTTAATATGGTTAACGATTGCTATGAGCACAAGGTTAATGACTGAATTAAATAATCCTATAGCAGCAGCGTATGAGAAGTCCGGTGCAGGCGCCGCTGGCCCTGCCTTATACACATAGGTGGATATAATCTCGGAGGTGCCTTTGTTCAGGTCGTTTTGCATAAGAAAGGCTTTTTCGAAGCCAACATTCATTATATTGCCCATTCTAAGAGTGAGCATTATTGCGATGGTGGGCAGTATACTGGGTAAGTCTATATACCACATGCGTTGAAAGCGGTTTGCACCGTCCACCAGTGCTGCTTCGTGAAGTCCCGGATCAATAGATGATAAGGCCGACAAATATATTATTGCTGTCCACCCGGTGCCTTGCCAGATATTCGACCATACATAAATGCTTCTAAAATATTCCGGCTTTCCCATGAAATCTATTTCCGTGCCGCCAAGGGCAGTTATAAAGTGATTAACCATGCCTACTTTAGGCGAAAGGAACTGGATAATAATACCGACCATGACTACTGTTGATATAAAGTAGGGCATGTATGTAATAATCTGAACAAACTTCTTGAACTTTGGCTTCAGGCAATTGTTTATAAGTATCGCCAGAATTATCGGGAAGGGGAATCCCATGATGAGATCGTATATGCTGATAGCAAGGGTATTCGTAACTACTCTTTCAAAGTTATAGCTTTTGAAGAATTTGATGAAATTAGCCAGTCCCACCCAGGGACTCCCGATAATGCCCTTTAAAGGAGTGAATTTTCTGAACGCAATTTGTACACCGTACATCGGGTAATAATGAAATATTAGCAGCCATATTAGAGGGACTGCCAGAATTACATACAGCTCCCAGTTGAGTTTTAACCTGTGGCGCAAGCTTTTCCATTGTCTAGTCCTTTGTTTAGTCCTTAATGCCTTTCGTGATACTGCCAGAGCTTCGTTTTTAGTGCTAACATGCATAACTATCCACTCCTTCATCCAGTACAGAAAACACGAGTAAAGATTTGAATTTTGGTAAAACGATTTTTGTTTCGATAGTTTTATATTAAATTTATACAGGTATTATTGTCAATTGGATATTCTTATGATAACTTGATAATCTTATTATTAGTGTGAACTTAGTTGTTAATGAATATTTGTGGTTGATGGATATTTTTATGATTAGTGGATAATTTTACGATTTAGCTATTTTAGGAACAACAAATAATAGAAGCCGTATAAACCGAGAGGCTCATAAACGGCTCCTTGAGATCATTTGGGTAAAATCTTTCTTTGTTACTCGATTAGCTCTATTTGATTTTAAAGTTCTTAAGCTTTTTGTCCAACTCCTGGACAAGCTCGTTCATCCGCTCAGCAGCCGAATTCATATCATCTATCTCCTTTAACTGCTGTTCAGTGGTTGCTGCGACCTCCTGGCTGGAAGCAGCAGTTTCCTGTGAAACAGAGGAAATGTTCTCAATTGCTGTTATTACTTCATCCTTATCAGTCTGCATTTTTGAAATAGCTTCATTGATGTCCTTGATTTTTTGGACGATTGCTTCAATGCCGTTGGCGATATCAGCAAAGGCTTTATTTGTGCTGTCCACTGCAACATTTTGATCCTGTGAAACCTTTCTCATCATTTCCATAGACTCTATGGCCAGGGCAGATTCCTCACTGATATTTTCCATCAGGTGTGTTATTTCCTCAGTGGATCTTCTGCTTTGATCTGCCAGCATTCTGACCTCTTCTGCAACTACTGCGAAGCCTTTGCCTGCTTCACCGGCTCTGGCGGCTTCTATCGCGGCGTTCAAAGCCAGCATATTGGTCTGCTCTGCGATGTCTTCAATAGATTGTACAAACATACCGATGTCTTTAGTTGTATTTGTTAGATTCTCTACAACAGAGAATATTTGCTCTGTAGAATTGGAGTTCTCCTCCGATTTTCCACGCAACACATTTACAGACTCAAAACCGATATTATTAAGATTGATGATACTATTTGTCTGTTCCATTATGCTGCCATAGCTCTGATAAACAAAGTCGATCTGTTCCGAAAGATTATCGGCCAACTGCACACCCTGCTGCGCCTCTTGAGCCTGGTCTGATGCACCCTTGGCGATTTCGTCCACTGTTTTAGAAATTTCCGTTGTGGATGCCGCTGATTTATTGGCAGTTGCGCTTACTTTTCTGGATGCTTGCACTATGGACAAGGACAAAGTGAAAAAGCCGTCAATCAGATTCCTTATATCACTTAATACTGAGTTGATGCAGGAAGCCACTCCGGCTAATACACCAAAGGTTTTTGGCTCCAGGAACTTGGAATAATCGCCATCCTTTACGACCTCCAGTTCAGTTTCAAAGCGTTCAACCAGCTTCCCTGTAACGAAGCTATTGGTGAATTTCATCACCTGTGAAGTTACAATAGCACAGATAAGTACAAATATAGCCTGCCAATATAGCTTTGTAATTAATACAAAGATAACGCTCATTATCAATCCTGCAATAATTGAGGCAGCCATATTTATTTTGCCTGTTTCAACAAAGCCTCCTTTTTTGTTTTTTGACCCGGAAAAACTTCTTTTCGCCATATCCATCCTCCTCAGGTTCCAATATATTAAGTAAGATTCCAGTTTTACGCAAGATTTTAATCAAAGGCTTTTGCATACTTTCATGCATACCCGCTATACATATTACTTATTTCGCTATAGTTTGGCAAAATCCTTCTTGTATCGCCTTCTTTGGAATAAAATGTTGAAAAATTTTTATTGACATCAAGTGTATAATTGTATACAATAATACAAATATACAGACTTGCAAACTTGCAATAAGCTGGAGGTAAGACAATATGTTAGAGTTTAACAAGAGAACTAATACTCTGGAACAGATGCAATATCGCTATTCTTTACAGGATGTCGCTGCTCCTAACCTGTACAGGGAGATTTACAGCTACGATGAGATTCCAAAGTGTGCATTTAATCATAGAAGAGTGCCGATGTATCCTGCTGATGAAATTTGGATAACAGATACTACCTTCAGAGATGGCCAGCAATCCAGAGCCCCTTATACTGTGGAGCAAATTGTTATATTATATGACATGCTTCACAGGCTGGGCGGCCCGAAAGGGATCATCAGGCAGAGCGAGTTTTTCCTATATAGCGACAGGGACAAGGAAGCGGTGTACAAATGTCAGGAGAGAGGTTATTCTTACCCTGAAGTCACCAGCTGGATCAGGGCGACAAAAAATGATTTCCAGTTGGCCAAGGACATGGGTATGAAGGAAAGCGGAATATTGGTCAGCTGTTCCGATTATCATATTTTTAAGAAGCTGAATATGACAAGAAAGCAGGCTCTTGACCATTATATGGGTATCATAAAAAGTGCTATAGAGGTTGGGATCAAACCACGATGCCACTTTGAGGATATTACAAGGGCTGATTTCTACGGTTTTGTTGTGCCCTTTGCTCTGGAGCTTCGAAAGCTGAGTGAGGAAAGCGGCATGCCTATCAAAATTAGAGCGTGCGACACACTGGGCTATGGCGTTTCCTATCCGGGAACCGCGCTACCCAGAAGCGTTCCGGGGATTATATACGGTCTAAGGCATCATGCAGGCTTCCCGAGCGAATTAATCGAATGGCATGGGCATAATGATTTTTATAAGTCGGTTTCAAATTCAGCAAGTGCATGGATGTACGGTGCATCAAGCGTAAACTGCTCCCTGCTGGGTATTGGCGAAAGGACGGGAAACACGCCTCTTGAGGCTATGGTAATCGAATATGCACAGCTTCGTGGAACGACGGATGGTATGGATACTACGGTAATTACCGAAATCGCGGAATACTATGAAAAAGAGCTGGAATACCAGATTCCGCAAAGAACACCCTTTGTGGGCAGGCATTTCAATGTGACTCAGGCAGGCATTCACGCTGATGGCTTATTAAAGGATGAGGAAATATACAATATTTTTAATACGGACAAATTACTGAAAAGGCCTGTGGGTGTGGCTATTAACCAGACATCGGGAGCCGCCGGCATTGCTCATTGGATTAATGGGTTTTTTGGCTTAAGCGGGGACAAGAGGATTGATAAGAGGGACCAAAGAGTAGTAAAAATAAAGGAATGGGTGGATGATCAGTATAAAAATGGCAGGGTTACCGCTCTTGGGGATAATGAGCTGGCAAAGGCTATAAAGACCCTTGCCCCTGAGATATATGATCAGGCACGATAAAGTGCTGTGGCGGGCACCGCTCCCAGCTGATAAGTGAGAGAGCAGCACGGGAAACAAGGATAGCTCAGATCCTTATAGGTGGCTGAAGAGCTTGTGTGTACAGGAGATGAGAAGAAAACGAAAAAAATGGAGGCTTTAGCATGGGATTGAATTTAGCACAAAAAATTATTAAGGAGCATCTGATAAGCGGAGAAATGACAGCCGGTAGCGAGATATCCATCAGGATCGATCAGACGCTTACTCAGGATTCCACGGGAACCATGGCGTACCTGCAGTTTGAAGCTATCGGGATACCAAGAGTCAAAACGAAGAAATCCGTGGCCTACATTGATCATAATACTCTTCAGGCAGGCTTTGAGAATGCTGATGATCATAAATATATACAGACAGTTGCGTCAAAGCATGGTATATATTTTTCCAGACCGGGAAACGGTATCTGCCATCAAGTACAATTGGAACGTTTTGGCGTGCCTGGGATGACGCTGCTGGGCTCTGACAGCCATACTCCTACAGGAGGAGGCATTGGGATGCTCGCTATTGGAGCGGGCGGCCTTGACGTAGCTGTTGCTATGGGCGGCAGCCCCTATTACATGATGATGCCGAAGGTCTGCAGAGTCACGCTCAAAGGTAAACTGAAGCCATGGGTATCTGCCAAGGATATTATTCTTGAGGTATTAAGGAAGTTGACAGTCAAGGGCGGCGTAGGAAAAGTGATAGAGTATGCAGGGGAGGGCGTTGCTTTCCTGACAGTGCCGGAAAGGGCGACCATCACGAATATGGGAGCCGAGTTGGGTGCGACTACGTCAATATTCCCCAGTGATGGTATGACGAAGAATTTTTTGAAAGCCCAGGGCAGGCTGAGTGATTGGATTGAGCTATTACCTGATGCCGATGCGGCTTATGACGAAGAGCTGACCATAGACCTGGGAAGCTTGGAGCCATTGGCTGCTAAGCCGCACAGTCCCGACAATGTGGCTTCTGTAACTGACATCGGCTCTATAAAGGTGGATCAGGTTGCAATCGGAAGTTGCACGAATTCATCCTATATGGACATGATAAAGGTTGCACACATATTAAGGGGAAAAACGGTTCATCCGGGCGTCAGCCTGGTAATTGCACCGGGCTCGAAGCAGGTGCTGACCATGCTGGCAAAGGAAGGCGCGCTGGCGGATATGGTTGCGGCGGGAGCAAGAATTCTGGAGTCGGCTTGCGGGCCATGCATCGGTATGGGGCAGGCTCCTGCGACTGATGCTGTTTCGCTGAGAACCTTTAACAGGAATTTTGAGGGAAGAAGCGGAACCAAGTCTGCGAAAGTATACCTGGTAAGTCCCGAAACAGCGGCGGCAAGTGCTTTAGCAGGCGTGCTGACGGATCCGCGCACACTCGGAGAGGCACCATTGGTTAAGATGCCGGATAGCTTCATTATTAATGATAATATGATACTGGCCCCGGCTCCTGAGGATAATGATGTAGAAGTGGTCAGAGGCCCTAATATTAAGCCCTTTCCTCTAAATAGCGAGCTTCCGAAGCAGATAGGTGGAACTGTGCTTATCAAGGTGGGGGACAACATTACGACCGATCACATCATGCCATCAAATGCGAAGCTGCTGCCGTTCAGATCCAACATTCCTCATTTGGCCGAGTATTGCCTGACTCCTTGTGATCCGGAGTTTCCGAAGCGCGCAAAGGAGAATGGCGGAGGCTTTATTATTGGCGGATCCAATTATGGACAGGGCTCCAGCCGCGAGCATGCAGCACTGGCACCACTTCAACTAGGCGTCAAAGGAGTTGTGGCTAAATCCTTTGCCAGAATTCACATGGACAACCTTATAAACTCAGGTATTCTGCCGATGTCCTTTGTAGATGAAAAAGACTATGACAGAATACAACAAGGAGATGTGCTTGTCCTGGAGAATGTACATGAGCAGATTAAGGCAGGAAATGAGCTTACACTGAGGAATAGAAGTACCGGCACACTTATCAAAGCTCAAACCGCATTGTCAGGCAGACAGGTTGATATTGTGCTAGCCGGTGGTTTGTTGAATTACACAAAAAAACAAGCATTATAACTAATATGTTTTGGAGAGTGAAAATTTATGGTTGAATATAATGAAACGGATTCGGCGTCCAGTTCGTTGTGCCGCAGAATCTTCAGCCAAATTCAAAATGATATCCTCAATGGTGTGTATGAGCCTGGAGAAAGCCTGATTGAAACCAGGTTATCGGAGGAGCTGGGAGTAAGCCGCACTCCTGTACGCGAGGCGCTGAGGCAGCTTGAGCTGGAGGGGCTAGTCCAATCGGTTCCCAATAGAGGGGTTAGGGTAAAGGGTGTTTCTGCAAAGGATATACAGGACATATACACCATCAGAATGCTCATAGAAGGGCTTGCTGCCCGGTGGGCTGCTGAGAAAATAACGCCTGATGAGATGGAAGAGCTAAAGGAAGCGGTGGATCTGGAGGAGTTTTTTACTCGCAGGAATGACTACAGCCACCTAATGAAGCTGGACAGCCGATTTCATGATATTATATTCAAAGCCAGCAAGAGCAAGCCGCTGATGCATACGCTAAGCACCTTCCATCACTATGTACAAAAGGCCAGGAAAATATCTCTAAGTAATCCCAAAAGGGCAATGGAGGTACTGTCCGAGCACAAGGCTATTATGCAGGCTATTATTGATAAAAACGCCGACACAGCCGAAAGGCTTACAATAGAGCATGTGAAAAATGCCAGCAGAAATTTAATTATACAGGAAGAGGGATAGCAAACGCTGTTCCTTTATTTTTGGGACAGGGATGGGACAGGGATGGGCAGGGGGACATGGGACAAGGGACCTTTCCCTCTATCCCACCAGAATTGAAAAGTAGACTGTGCTGCTTGAAATTTCAACTAATGGGATGAAAAATGCTTAGAAAAGCCTTAAAAAGCCTTGTTTTATAGCTGATTTGCTATAAAATAAGGCCTTTTTGATGCAAAAGCACCCCATTACTTGCAAAAGCAAGCAGTGCAGTCTGCTTTTCTGTGACAGTGTTATTATCCTATGTGTGTTTGATTATTGACATCGCCAGGCTGGGGGGATGACATTTTTTCACGATAGCTTATAGGGTGACATTATCACAAGATAAACACAATTTTTTTAATTTGTGGATGGAAGGCCTAATGAAGTAGCATATAGGAAGTTGGAGGCGGTCCGCGGCATATTCACAAGTGAGGGTAGGACTCTTGCTCAGGGAGCTCTTGCATGGGTATGGGGCAAGAGTGGCGTGACTATTCCAATTCCGGGCTTCAAGTCTGTAAAGCAGGTTGAAGAGAATGTTAAGGCAATGGAATTCGGCTCTCTTACGGCGAAGCAGATGCAGGAGCTTGAGGACTAAGAGACTTTTTCAAGCTTCATTTTATAGTACATCCACTTGTCAAGCTTATCTATCATATTGAGGAGGTCCTGTGATAATGTGTTTGTATATGATCCATCCGCTAATCTGAAGTTATCGCCGCATATTACTGGCAGTTCTCGGCGCATCTTGTTAAGGTAG
>CAZQCL010000071.1:0-8822 GCA_964592435.1 uncultured Oscillospiraceae bacterium | reverse complement strand
CTCTCGAATTTGACTGTGCGTGTAATAAGCATGATGCTTGAAGCGTTTGTAATGCTAATCTGTCCTTTTTCAGCGTTACTGTTACCATCAGTTTGTACAGTCGTCACACAGCTATATCCCTTTTTACCGAATTCAGGACTGTATGCACACGAAATTACACAGCTTTCGGGTTTTGTCTCTACAACAATATCGCTATTGTCGGGCTTCTCCATACCTAAATGACAAGGGACGCCGCCAGGCTCCACAAAACGGATTTTCACACTTAGCTTCTCACCATTTAGCCGTCTGAAATCCTGTATAACCGCATCCCTGGAAAAAGATATGAACGTTCGCCGCAAAACACCACCCTTTTTATCATTGCAACGGACCGTGATTTCACCTGACGACATATCGAGGTATCTGACATAGTCTTGGCACTGCTCACCCTCATCAAAGTCGAGTAGCATCTGCATAGCTCCATGTGGTCGAAGCGGCATCAGCGGATAATCAACACCGTATCCGCCTTCTGCTATCATTTCCTCATATCCGGCCTTCTTAGTAGCATCGTCCATTACTTTGGCAGCCTTTTCAAATTTACCAAGGCGAAGTAATTCTCGCAGCTCCGGAAGCAAATACGCTATGTCAGGGGGCTCTGGTGCCTGCCCCCATTTTGGCACACATACTCTTTCATGCTTGAACAGCAGCCTGTCATGATAAGGTTCGCCTAATAAATCAATACGCTGAACACCATTGCCTGTCACGAAAACATCAGTATCGTACTTTGCAGGATAGAGACTGTTCACATTTTTGGGCGGAAGTATACTGCTTCTCTTCTCGAGGCTCATGGGAACATATTGTGCCGCATGTGGTACGGGCTTCATGTAAGCACTTTTCATAGTGATTTCTCCTTGTGAAAAAATATACTCTGAACGCTGGATCCTTTTAGCTCATTTCCACTTTTATCTAACTTTTTGTACAAATTTTCGACTAGGGGACTGAATTTTGGCTAAAACCCATCAAATCAGTTAACATAATTCAAGAAAAGGACGTTTATCAGTCCCCTACTTCAAATTTTGTACAGAATATCAGTGAATTACCTAATCTCTAATAAACAAAAGATAATATGTTGGTTTCCATTATCTTGCTTCATGATTTTGCCGTGATCATAATGGGCATGCTTATTCCAATGTAAATGAAGCCAGACTTGCACTTCCACTGCCGGCATAAGTGATATACAATGCCTGTATACCGTCCGGTATTGCAATGTCAGCAGAATACTCTGTCCACACATTCGTGAATTCTACCGGTATCTTTCCAAGTGCCGGTCCATTCCAGGACGTTTTTATTTCAAAGTCGCCGCGGGCGTACCCACGTACCTTGATTTTGACCTTTTTGACTCCCTTACAATCGAAATATTTGAATCCGGCGGTGGCAGATTCCTTCATATTGGCTATATAGCCAATCTCCTCATCCCCGTCCTTTCCATCCTGTGTTATCTTGGGGAATTGGTTGTTCATCCAGGATGCAGTCCAGTCCGTATACAGTGATTCTTCCTTGCAGAACAGATTGCATGCCAGATAGGCCGGGTACTCTCCAAATCCGGCAAGCGGTCCTCCATTAGGCCCGCAGGAGGTCATCTCCGCCTGTGGAATCGAACCATCTTCCAAAAATGTAATAGGCTCAATGCAGCCCTGGCGGCTGAAATTCGTTCCATTGGTATGCCTGTGATAGAATATATACCATTGCCCGTTAATTTCTACAATACTGCCGTGATTGTTGGCTCCGTAGAACATGGGTTTCTCTGCAGGCTTATAGGTATCAATATGAAGATCGCTGTTACTGACAATCACGCCGCCATAAACAAAGTCCTTCGTTGGGTATTTGCTGCTAGCATAGCAAAGTTCATGGAATACAACCGAAGAATAGACGAAATAATAAGTGTCTCCTCTTTTTCTTATGGACGGAGCTTCAAAAAACTCATGCCCTTCATACCCGCTGCCTTTGCTGTAAGGCTCGCTCGGCGCTATAAACACCGGAGCTTCTCTAATAGTGAGCATGTCCGGCTCAAGCACGGTAACCATGGCACCTTTTCTTGATTTGTCGCCTACTGGACAAAAACCGGTATACAGATAGGTTATATCTCCTTCTGTCAGCAGCCCAGGATCAAACTGGGGCTGGTCGCCCTCTTTTTCACCAAGGCGGGTGCCGTCGGCATAATGTACATAGCCGTAGAATTCATACTTGCCTGCAGGAGTGTCGCACACAGCAACTGATACAACACTGACATGGTCAAGAACATAGTATAGATAATACCTGCCATCAGGTCCGACGGTGACATCCGGAGCGTAAAGACACATGCTGCCATCAGGATTCAAAGGATCATCGATTTTCTTGTAAATCACGCCTTCATAACGCCAGTCGGTCAGATCCTCGGAAGGCGCGGACCAGCAAACATAATCATTCATACAATAAACATATCCATTGAAACTGTCATGGGAACCATAGACGTAGACTCTTCCATTAAATACATACGGCTCTCCATCGGGAATATACTCCCATGATGGAAGATATGGATTGAACCCTTGCTTTTTCGTTATCATTCAATATTCCTCCCTTATGGGCATTAGCGATGCCACATATTTTAAGTTCCGCGTGCAGCGAAGTTTTATTAAGGTTACATCGTAAAAGCCTTCCTTGTAATACTGGCTATTCAAGCTCGATGGCAATGCAGTTGGTGTATTTCGTTGGCAACTGCTGTGGCAGCTTTACTGTAAGTGTACCATAAGACTGAGCAAACGGAAGCCTTTCTCCACCGAGCAACCTCACAGACACGACTTTATCCTGCTCGCTAAGGCTCTTAATCACTGCAACCCTGTTTTCAGAAGCCTTCAACATAAATGCATACAGGTTCTTTCCCTTAGCAGTGAATCGGAAATCCGAACTGTTCCATTGTGCCTCAACTTCTTTAAAGCCTTCAATCAGCACCTTGGTATCACCTTCTCCAAACGCCCTCCATGGACGCGTGCCATAAACACCTTCGCTGCATATCCTGAACCATGATGCAAGCTCCTCAAGTATATACACAGTTTCATCATCAATCGACCCATCAGGTCTTTGAAGTACATTCAGAAGCATCGTCCCGTTCTTGGAAATGATATCAATAAGCATTTCAATAATATGTCCTGGCTTTTTAAAAGTCTGTATAGCATCATAGAACCAATTACCTATACATGTATCCGTCTGCCAAGCTTTCTGTTGTATGCCCGGCAGCTGGCTCTTTTCAATGTCCAGTACACCGATACGGTGGATTTCGCTTCGTCTATCTTTCTGGGTGTACACGGCCTGGTTCTCGCCGTACTTGTTAACCGACGTATTGTAAAGGTAGGCAACCGCATCAAGGCCTTTTTGGAAAGCTGCATCCTCTACAGTAGAAGAATTTTGCAGCCCAAATGGAAGAGGCCCGTCTGTGTAAAGCAAATCAGGCTGATAGAGGTCGATGACTTCCTTTATTACTTTTAGCCAGTATTCCTGGAATCTCTTGTTTGATGTGTACCAAGGGTGAAAGTTGGAGCCGTCCCTATCATCAGTAACATGTTCCATATTTTCAAAGTAAAAATCCTTATATTGCGGATCATTTCCATCGTATGGCACACCTGCATAGGGGCCATATGTATCGCACCATTTATTGACCTTCCACCAGGAAAAGCTTGCACCCAGGTGCTCAGTCAGTCCGAAGGGAAGTCCGAATTTGTCTGCCGCAGATTTCCACATGCCACATATGTCCTTTTTAGGACCCATTCCTGCTGAATTAAATCTGTTGAATCGTGATGGAAAGTTGAAAAAATGATCATGGTGCATTGCCTGGGCAACAAAGTATTTAGCACCTGCTTTCACATACAATTCCATCAACTCTTCCGGATTAAACTTCTCCGCCTTCCATAGGGCACAAATATCCTTATACCCAAACTTGGAAGGGTGCCCATAATGTCTCAGATGATACTGATACTGCGGCGTCCCTTGAATATACATGTTTCTTGCGTACCAGTCCCCGCACATTGGTACGCTTTGAGGCCCCCAATGACTCCATATGCCGAATTTCGCATCCCTAAACCATTCGGGACATTCAAACTGCGCCAAGGAATCAAAAGTCGAAGAAAATTTCTGCTTATTCCCCATTATATACCTCCCTAAATTCCACAGGATTATATTATCATATTTCGACATGATGCTTCTGTGAAATTATTCAACATTCTAATTTTAGCAATTATAAGGTATAATTGGGATAAACCAAGCTGACTTTTTGTTATAAAAAATTAACTTTTTACAGGAACCCTAATGAATAGAAATGAAGAAACACTAATAAAAAACTATCTCGCAAATTTAAGCACACAGGTTATTGTCGCAGGCTTCAATAAAGTATCGGATGACTGGAGAGAAATAGACTATACGCCTGACTACAGTAAGTTTTACTTCATCCTGGACGGTGAAGGCTGGCTTCGTATAGATGGACGGGAATATTATCCAAAGCCGGGACAGCTTTTCTTTATGCCTCAAGGTATTAAGCAATCCTACTCCGTAATAAGTAAAAATGTCTATACCAAGCATTGGTGCCATTTCACAGCAAGGGTCAGAGACATGAACCTTTTTGATGTTCTTCATTTCCCATGCTTTGTTACCGTTAAGGACACTGATGCCGTCGAAGGCATATTTGTAGAATTGAGAAACCACCTTGACAATCCCGGGGTATATTCATCATTGATGCAACAGTCTTGTATTCTTCGCCTGCTCTCATTTTTCTTGAGCAATTCTCCTTCCGATCATATCTATTTGCCTAAATCCAACAGAATTGAAAGATTAAATGGCGTCCTTATGTTTATTGATAGCAATTATCACAAAAATATAACTATTGATGAGCTTGCCAAAATTGCGCATTTGCATCCCAACTATTTTATTCGTTTATTTAAGAAGCATATTGGCATGTCGCCGATACACTATCTTAATAAAAAGCGGATTGAAGAAGCAAAATACCTGCTGACCTACACCAACCTGCCACTTAAAAGAATCAACAAAAAGATCGGGATGAGCAATATCTACTATTTCTCAAGAGTATTCAAGAAATACACAGGATTTGCGCCCTCCGACTATAGACAGCTCATAAAATAATGTGGGAAGAACTAATAGCCGATAAATGATTTGAACACAAGAGCACCATCCTCCATATCCGCAACAACACGGCTACCCTCTGTTGCAACACCCTTTATAATCAGCTTGCCCAGCTGCGTTTCAATCTCTTTTTGTAAGAACCGCTTCACCGGTCTCGCCCCGTATTCGGGCGTATATGCCGTGTCAGCAATAAATTCCTTGGCCTCATCGGTAACCACTAAAGTGATATGCCTGTCATCGAGCCTCCTTTGGATATCCTCCAGGGAAAGGTCAATTATTTTGACAAGCTCTTCTTTCCGGAGAGGCTTGAACAATATTATTTCATCTATACGATTTAAAAACTCAGGCCTAAAGCTGCGTCTCAATTCTCCCATGACGGTTTCCCTAAGCCCCTCGCCGTCCTCGACTCCTTCCCTTATTCCTTCCAGAATTAAATGACTTGCCAGATTTGAAGTCATAATGATCACAGTATCCTTGAAATTAACCGTTCTTCCCTGGCTGTCCGTCAGCCTGCCATCATCCAATAATTGCAGAAGCACGTTGAAAACCTCCGGATGAGCCTTCTCAATCTCGTCAAAGAGTATTACGCAATAGGGCTTTCTCCTGACAGCCTCTGTTAGTTGACCGCCCTCCTCGTACCCTACGTATCCGGGAGGCGCACCAATCAGTCTTGCTACCGTGTGCTTCTCCTGATATTCCGACATATCTATTCGTACCATATTTTCTTCACTGTCAAACAAGGCTGATGACAGCGCCTTTGCCAGCTCTGTCTTCCCTACGCCCGTGGGACCCAGGAATATGAATGAGCCAATCGGCTTAGTGGGATCCTTAAGCCCCGATCGAGCCCGCAGCACAGCATCTGATACGGCTTTTACCGCTTCATCCTGCCCTATTACCCTTTTATGCAGCGTTTCCTCCAGCTGAAGAAGCTTATCCCGTTCGGCTTCAACAAGCCTGGTGACAGGGATGCCCGTCCATTTGGAAACAATCTCCGCGATTTCCTCCTCGGTTACTTCCTCCTTTAGCAGCCTTTTCCCGTTTGCGCTTGAAAGCCTTACCTTCTCTTCCTGCAGCTGCTTTTCCAGTTCAGGCAGCTGCCCATGCTTGAGCACTGCCAGCTCATTCAGATCATACCTTCTTTCCGCCTCCTCAATACTGCGCTTCGTCTGCTCGATTTGCTGCTTGAGCTCCTTCTCTCTGGACAAATTGCTCTTTTCGCTCTCCCACTGGACATTCATAAGATCCGCCTGCTCCTTAAGCCCCACAATCTCCTTCTCCAGCACTGCAAGCCTTTCTCTGGAATCGCGATCTGTTTCTTTTAGCAGCGCCTGCTTTTCAATCTCCAGCTGCATAACCCTTCTGCTAATCTCGTCCAGCTCGGCAGGCATGCTGTCTATTTCCGTTCTGATCATGGCCGCAGCCTCATCCATCAGATCTATAGCCTTATCGGGCAAAAAGCGGTCGCTTATATATCTATTCGA
The DNA here is from genome assembly GCA_964592435.1 of uncultured Oscillospiraceae bacterium. GTDB lineage: Bacteria > Bacillota > Clostridia > Acetivibrionales > DTU013 > JAAYBT01. The sequence goes on along the minus strand of CAZQCL010000071.1, from coordinate 2,199 downwards.
CAGAACAGCACAGGCAATGATTGCATTGTCGGTAATTCTTACCCCATGATGTATCTCGAATTTCTCCTTCAGTCCCCTGAGAATTGAAATAGTATCCTCTACATCCGGCGGCTCGACCAGGACAGGCTGGAACCTTCTTTCCAGGGCAGCGTCCTTTTCTATGTGCTTCGTGTATTCATCCAGGGTAGTAGCTCCGATACAGTGAATTTCGCCCCTGGCCAGCATAGGCTTTAGCATGTTTCCTGCATCCATAGAGCCCTCTGCCTTCCCGGCACCTACTATATTGTGCAGCTCATCAATAAAGAGAATAATCCTGCCTTCTGATTTCTGCACCTCGTTCAGAACCGCCTTCAGCCTTTCTTCAAATTCGCCTCGGTATTTGGCACCTGCAATCAGCGAGCCCATATCCAGGGCAAATATCGTTCTATTTTTAAGCCCTTCAGGAACATCACCCTTCAGTATCCTCTGGGCCAGCCCTTCAACAACAGCTGTCTTGCCGACGCCGGGCTCTCCTATTAAAACTGGATTGTTTTTTGTCCTTCTTGAGAGAATCCTTATAACACGCCTAATTTCAGAATCCCTTCCAATTACAGGATCCAGTTTTCCCTTTCTGGCCAAATCAACCAGATCACTTCCGAATCTCGCCAGCGCCTCATATGTTTCCTCCGGGTTTTTGGAGGTAATACGCTGATTGCTCCTGACCTTTTCCAACGCAGTCAAGAAGCTTTCACGATTGATGCCGTGCCTTTTGAAAATGCCTTCGGAAGGAGTGCTTCTTTCTCTTAGTAATGCCAGATACAAATGCTCCGCGCCAACATATTCGTCTTTGAATTTCTTTGCCTCGTCTCCTGAATGAAGCAGTATTTCATTCAATCTCCTTGTAGCATAAAGATTTGATGCGGCTGCACCGTATACCGCAGGCTGCTTGTCCAGCTCTCTTCTAATGTCATCTATCAATAGCTCGATATTCACTCCCATAAAGCTGACCAGTCTTGGTATAAGGCCGTCCTCCTGGGTCAGCAGCGCCATATGAAGATGCTCTCCGTCTACCTGCTGATGCTTCATGCGCAATGCTATTTCCTGGGCGTTGCCCAGAGCCTCCTGAGCTTTATCAGTAAATTTGTCCATATCCATATTTCCACCTCCAATCACTTTTTTTCAATCAGAATGACAGAGTGCGGACAATCCCTCGCCTCTGCTCTCTGTTCTCTGTCCTCTATCCTCCTCAACTGTTGTCTCGTGATATCCTCTGCAGCTGCTCATACAAGTCCAATTGAGCCTTACTCAGCTTCTTAGGGTTTACAAGCTTCACTCGCAAAAATAAATCTCCCCGAGTGCCTTTTCTATCTCTATAGCCCTTACCTGCCACCCTGATTTTGTTGCCTGACTGTATTCCTGCAGGAACCTTAACTGAAATTTTGCCATCCAGCGTCTGAAAAGGCTTCTCTGCCCCCAGTGCAGCCTCCCACGGATATAATGTAATCTGTGCTTCTATATTCAGGCCGTTTAGCTCAAAAGCGTTATTATGTGCAAACTCAACTATTAAGTAAAGATCGCCGTTACTTCCTCCGTTGATTCCCGGACCACCCTGTCCCGAAAGCTTTATTTTTTCTCCGGGCTTTATTCCTGCAGGTATTTTCAAAGAAATAGTCCTTTCACCTGTACTGGTCCTGAGGCTAATCCTTCTCTCTCCCCCCGAAAACCCTTCAGTAGGAGTTATTGTCAAAACCGCTTCACTATCCTCGCCCTTCATCCGGCTGCTGCGAGTAAATCGGCTTCCTCCGCCACGCTTCTGTCCAAAAATATCACCACCGCCAAAGGAATCAAAAGGACTATCGCCGCCAAAAAACATGTTGAAGAAATCGCTGAAATCGTTGCTGTTGCCCTGCCGGTATTCATAACGTACATTGTTTCCAAAACCGTATGCTGAGGGATCAAAATCGGCGCCATTGTAAAACTGACCCTGTGATCCGAACTGATCATACTTCTCTCTTTTCTTGTCGTCACCAAGTACTTCATATGCCTCATTTGCTTCCTTAAACTTATCCTCAGCAGTCTTATCCCCCGGATGGGTATCCGGATGATACTTTTTTGCCATTTTCCTGTATGCTTTCTTTATTTCTTCCTTGGATGCCTTCTTATCTACACCAAGCACCTCGTAATAATCCCTAAACTTCATACAATCACCTCCCCGGCAAA
>CAZQCL010000070.1:0-8833 GCA_964592435.1 uncultured Oscillospiraceae bacterium | reverse complement strand
ACATAAACCGAATCGGCTACACGCTGACGTTTGACAGCCTGACTGAGCAGCTTCAGATTGAAGGACGTTTTCAGCTCGACCACCACAAGCTCATCCCCCATAATTGCAGTCATATCGCAGCCGTCCACTTCGCCCTGCACCTGGTAGCCAAGCTTTTCAAGATATTCACGCACAGGGTCATATAAATCGGTTTCGCGTATTTTTATATTGTCCTTCTCTGCCATTTAGCTTAACTCCATTATCGTAATACATTTTATCTCGCCATCCGTAGTGCTTTCTTACTATATCGGGCGTTTTGCATGTACATATTTCAAGTCCTGCAGCACAGAATATTGCAGCCTTATACCAACAATTATACCAGCAAAAATATTGTCATATATCCAAGGGTCAACAAGGTATGGCCGATTGTAGATGCAAAAATATCCTTGAACCGATATCTCATCCATCCCCAGAGCAATCCCGCCAAAAAAATAAAAATCACTATTTGGATACCCATGAAAGAAACCTTAAAAAATGTAATAACAGTTGCTAAGTGATATGAGGTGTAAAAAAAAGTCACAATAAAAATTGCAGGCCATTTTCGAAGGGTGTCCTTGAGCCTTCCATAGGTGTAGCCCCTCCAGAAAATCTCTTCAACTATGCCATTAAACAAAATCATAAGGAAAAAAAGAGCCCATTTTTCACTTGCTGAAACGCCCCATTGGGTAAGGCTTGAGACAATATCACTAGAGATGAATACCTCGCGCAAAGCAAAAAAACCGCCCATCATTAATAGCAAAATGATGCTGCCATGAATCAATCCTGCTGCAATTGAGCTTCTGCAATTCTCCCTCCCAAATCCTAAAAAGCAGAGAGCATCAGTGAAGCTGAGCCTCTTGTGCAATAACAGATCAGCAAAGGGCACGAACAGACACATACCAATATAGTAAAGGAAGAATACCGGATACACGTTGCTAAATAGAGTCAACGGGATAACCACAGAAAGTGATGCCATGGCCATAATGATTATGCTATATACAGCTTTCTTCTTCTGCGCAGGCAGTTGATCACCTGATCTCGTTATAAACACTTAATTCACTCCTTGTCTTCTATTATTTATCACTCAGGCATATTGCACTTTCGTCTAAGTGCCTTCCAACAAATAATACAGCATCCTGTCGGGGTTCTCCAGAAATCGGCGCGTCAGTTGATAATGTTCAGTATCCTTGTAGTCCACCGAGCAAATCTTATCCTCCGAAAGCTGATACACCTCGGCCCCAGGATATGTCATCAGAATTGGCGAGTGTGTGGCAATGATGAACTGTGAATTATTTTGCACCAGCTCGTGAATATGTACTAGTAAAGACATAAGTCGGCTGGGAGACAAAGCCGCCTCCGGCTCGTCCAGCAAATAAATGCCGTTACCGCTAAAGCGGTTCTGCACCAGAGCGAGAAAGCTCTCCCCGTGGGATTGTTCATGTAACGATCTGCCTCCGTAGCTTGCGACTATATAGGGTTGTCCAGTCGGAATTGCATCCAGCTCATCAATGTAGCTGGCTGTGTTATAGAAGCTCTCTGCCCTCAGAAAGAAACCATCCTTCGGAAAGGCGCTCTTTGTAAGGGTCAGATATCGGTACAGATCTGAGTGGGTTTCGCTGGTGGAAAAGTTGAAGTTTCGGGTTCCCCCTTCGGCGTTAAAGCCGTATGCCACAGCAATGGCTTCAAGTAAGGTAGACTTGCCGGTACCGTTTTCGCCCACTAAAAAGGTCACAGCTTTTGTAAAAATGAGTTCCTTCATTAGCATCAGATGACGCACCACCGGCAATTCACAAAGATAGGAAGTTTCGTCTACCGGCGAACTGAGCCGAATACTGCTGATATAGTTGCGTTGCATCTAAAGGCTCCTTCCCAAAAATCAACGGCTCCTTTTCCCTCAGGCGTTCTGGTGTACAGGGCTTACCGCTGCAGGCACAATCCGCGACACCTTGTATAGCTCCTCAGTGGCAAGAGCAATTTTCGTAACGGAAAAATGCTCACACTGCGGATATATATAGTAGGTATCAGTTAAGGTATTAAGGTCCACACAGTCCCCGTATTTCCCCAGATAGTTGTATTCGATATGACAGGAATACAAAGACTTAGCACTTATTGCCACCGAGTAGGGGCTTCCCTCGTATTCTCCTTCAAGTAAAAAGCCGTTCATATCATGTATAAGCTTGCCCTTTCCCAAATCTATAAAGCCTTTTGCATTAGGCAGGGATTTTACAGTGACCTCGGATTCAAATCTGTAAACGCCGTTGTTAACCTCCTGACGCACCTGCTCCCTCTCCCATTCATACCAGTCCGGAATGTGAGTAAACTCTGTTTCTCCGTTCACAGCAGACAGCTCGCCATACTCGGACATTTCCCATTCCTTTTTGCAGCTATTACACCAAAGCCTGTTTCCATCAGACATCATATAATACTGTGTCTTGCAGCAGGGGCATTGATAAAGCAGCTTATGCAGACCCTTTGCTCTGTCAGGATAGCTTATGCGGATACTACGATTCTTCTGCCATGCAAAATCGTCATATTGAAAAACGGTATTGATTCTTTCATTTATTTCTCTATAATCCAGTGTTTCAGTTTCATCCTTTGTTATCAAATGAGTCAACACTGCTTCCGTATGTTTAACCTTTCTATTTCTCAGATTCCAGAAAGGCGCATTTACATGATGTCCATTCATAATTAAGGTGACAACGGGAATTTTAAGCAGCTTTGCAAGCTTCCCCAGGGACTCCGGAAGGATTGCATTCGTGCCACATAGTGAATACCTGGCCTCCGGATAAAGAACGATTACATCACCATTTTGCGCGACCTTTTTCATGTGCCGAACCATTACCGTATCATTTGTAAACTTGCGCTTACAGATACAGCCCACGTTTCTCAAAAGCCATTCCCGTCCGATAAATCCGTCTATAGCTACCAGGTAATTGGCACGATGGGGAAATATGGCCACAGTCGTTACCTTAAAATCGATAAAGGAATTGTGATTGCACAATAACAGATATGGTGGCTTTACGCCCTGCATTCCTATTTTAGTTATTTTAACCCGGTGAGCCAAAACAGCTGGAAAGCTCAACAGCCAAGTGAGCGGCCTTAAAAAATGCCGTTGTCTTATTGGCTTTTTCAACATGTCAAATCTCTTGAATTTTGATATCTCCATACATTGACTCCCTCTCTTTTATACTTCCTATTATACTGTTTCATTCGACATAAATCATCTTTTTTTTAATTTATTACTTATTAGGAGTATATGCGTGTTCAACTAAACACAATTACAACATTTGAGTGATGCGAAATTATACGCTCCAATGGAGTTTATGAATATTCGTGGTATAATGAGCTCAGTGGTGATCCCAACTATTGCATACTCGAATTTGAAGCCGAGGAAGCGACACTATGGATTGATAGCGACACTATGGATTGATAATGAATTAATAACCTTAAGGGGTGAACAATTATGATTGATTCGCGCTGCGGACTCCACTGTACCGGCTGCGAATGGAAAGAATCTCAAGGCTGCGGTGGCTGTATCGAAACAAAGGGACATCCCTTTCACGGCGAATGTCCTATAGCCATTTGCTGTCAGGATAAAGGTCATACTCATTGCGGCGAATGCAGCATCCTCCCCTGCGATAAGCTATACGAATACTCCTACCTCGATCCTGAGCATGGTGACAATCCACCGGGTGCAAGGGTTGAAACCTGCCGAAAATGGGCCGCCGAGAATGTTAAGCAGGTGTGATTTACATACTATAGAATTTTACCGGCTTTTAGACTGCCCCTGAAAAAAGCCAGGGGAACACAGCTCAAGTGCAGTGAACACAATACAGTGGATTAGAGAACAGAAACCAGAGTTAGTCATTGCCTAAAGAAATTTCCTCTGGCTTCTGGCTTCTGGTCTCTGGCCTCTGACTTCTGACCTCTGATCTCTGGTTTCTCTGGCTTCTCTGGCTTCTGGCCTCTGGCTTCTGGCTTCCGAATAGCCCGCCCCTTTCCTATGCATCATCTAGGGATGGCAACTGCGGCAGGACCGTGTTTGAGCATATAATCAGACGGTATGAGGTCCTCAAGCTTAAACACTCCCCTCTCAACAAGATAGTTCAAGGTATTTTCAAAGCTGTTATAAAGCTGGCTGCCATAGGATTTCCTTCTATTATAGTGCTCTTCATTAAGTTCAACTCTGACATGCACACTGTAATCATTTGGCTCACTTGTTCCAAACATGCTGTACAAGGAATCAGATGCAAGAATGTCCTTTTTGTAAACATTCAGAAAATCCTGAATATTCTCTGCTATTTCAAAATCATGATATCGACCGTCCTTTGTTTCAAAGCTGATAGAAATACTGCGAATATCCTCTGCATTTTTAACCAAGACGGGCTCGTAGCTTTCTCTTACGCCGGGCAAAGACAAATATTCCCTCAACAGCCTATCAAGCTGCGTATTGTCGTTATATGTAAGGAGGCTGTACCTCCGCTCAAGTAAAGAGCCATCCTCCAGCCTGTATATGAAATAAAGATTTCTGCTTTGGAAAGAATCAGCCCGTCGCCCCAAGGTATCCCTCCGTCGCAGCTTTTCATTTTCTTTAAAGATGCTTTCATTTTCCACAATGTAGGAATGGATCTGCAGAGCTTTCGCAATGACCTGACGGTTCTCGAAAATCCCGGCCATAGATTCCCTAAGCTCCTTAATTTGTGCATCACTTAAATCCTCTGGAGGTTTATTAGAAAATTCCCCCACGTATTCGCCGGAATATTCGCGGCCCGGGAAAAGATAGCTGTGCCTTTCCGGATCATAGTCCTCGGGTCTTAATGCAATTTTCATAGTTGTATCCATGTATGTGTTCAAACCTATGACCTCTACACGACTATTCTGGGGCAACCTGCGCTCATAACCATACAGGTCGAAATCGATGCTGCAAAGAAACAGGGATAAAATAACTGCGAAGACCAAATACCCCTTATAGGCCTTAAATACCCTAAAGGTTTTACGCATGAGCATCTCAGCGGCAAAATAACCGATGAAGCCACCTATTAGGTAGGAGATTATATATGCCCCAAGATTCTGACTTGCATCTAGAATGCTTACGATAATACCTCCAATAAGCCCAGCGGAGCAAAATGCTACACTGTACTTAAAAACCGGCTTGACAAATGAGAAGCTGATTACATCTGTGGCAACCTCCATGTGCCGTTTCTTGTAGAGGAAGCAGCTTGAAACTAAGAAAATAACAGCTGCAAGCAAATACCCTGCTAAGACAGCTATATTTCCCTCATCATTCCGGAAGCCCCTAAAGAAAGTGCCTAAATAATAAAGAGGAGACCAGATTTCAAAGGTCAGGGCAGAAGAATTGGACACATAGCCAAATAGGAAATTGCTCAGGATGCCTTCAATTACAGACTTAAGGAAAAAAGCAAGGAAGTTGAAGATGTAAAAAAAGATAGCATGCGCTGCCATATGACCCGTAAACATGCCTGCAAACACAGCAAAGTTATACAGAAGGAGGGTCATTACAATATTTGTACCAAGCCATATCCATGCATAAGCAGGGTTTGGAATGCCTACGATCGCTTCTGTGACAATTAGTATCAGGCTATTTAAAAGGAGTGGAACAGCTAGAATAAACAGCCCTGAAAGATAATTGGTCACAAACAGCGTCCCGCGATTTACAGGCAAAGAATGTATCATTGCCGTGTTTTTTGGGAAATGCATATAAGAAAACACTGCCAGCGCCGCAACTAAGGGGAAAAAGCCTAGAAACAGGATCATTATATCATTGCCGCTGCTTAGTATGTTTTTACCTATATTACTAAGCGTTACAGGGTCAGTAGTCCTGTTCATCAGCTCTATTTCCGAGCTTAAATAGCCTATAATAAATATAAACATAAAAAATGTATAGGAAAATGTGATAAGCCAGAATCTCTTGATATTGTTTCTGAAAATTCCCTTATTAAAGTACAATGTTTTTAACCGCATAATCCATACCTCCAAGTTCATAAATAAAGATTTCTTCAAGGGAGAGCGGCAGAGCATCAACCAGCAGAGGATTAAGCTCCTTTATGCTGCTTAAAATTTCCTGCTGGTTGCCTCGAACGATAAGTATCCAAATTCTTCCCGTCTGTTGCCGGCTGAGAACATTGAGCTTGTTCACTTCCTCTGGAAGCTCGCCCTCAAATGCAACCTGAAGCTTGACGATATTGCTCTGAAGCTCTGTCAGGCTACGCTCGATTATGATCTTTCCCTCATGCATTATGCCGACGTGATCACAGACGTCCTCCAGCTCTCTTAAGTTGTGGGATGAAACAAAAACTGTCATTTCTCGTTCTGCTACATCCTGCAATAATACGCTCCAAACCTTGCGGCGCATTACAGGATCAAGTCCATCCACCGGTTCATCTAAAAGCATGATATCTGGGCGAAGACAAATGCCCAGCCAAAATGCCGCCTGCTTCTGCATGCCTCTGGAGAATCGTTTAAGACCTTTTTTAGCATTAAGCGGAAAGATCTCCCGAAGCTTTTGAAACCGAACCTCGTCAAAGCTTGGGTAAATTGATTTATAATATTTCTTCATGTCGTTAATTGATGCCTGGGGAAAGAAATATATCTCATCAGGTATGTAAAACATCCTTGATTTGACTGAAACATTTTCGTACACTTGCTGTCCGTCTACGGTTATGGAGCCGTAATCCGGGATAAAGACACCCGCTATATGCTTAATAAGTGTGGTTTTACCTGCTCCGTTAGGCCCAACAAGTCCATAAACAGAACCCTTCTCTACTGTGGCGTTTACGCCGTTTAGTGCATAAAATCCATCAAAGGACTTTTTTATATCTTTGATTTCTATCATGCTTTATTTCCTCCTTGTGGTGTGGCGTGTAAAATGGCATTCTGAACAGCTTCTACTATATTGCTTTCGGGAACACCTAAATATGCAAGCTCTCCAACCGCGGCCTTCATAGCATTATAAAGCTTCTCAACCCGTTCGCTATCAAGTCTTTTGGGTGAAGGCGCCACAAAATTACCCCGTCCGGTTACGGTATAGATGAATTCCTCAGATTCCAAATCCTTGTATGCCTTCTGAATTGTATTTGGGTTAATGGATGTGGCCTGAGCCAGCTCTCTGATGGAGGGAAGCTGTTCATGCTGCTTGATAGCCCCGGTGATGATCAGCTGCTTTATGTTGTCCCTTATCTGCTCGTATATAGGCTTCGGATTCCTCAAGTCTATTGCTATGATAGGTATCACTCCCCATACAATAAAATAGTAGTGTTTAGAGTCCCTCTCCAAGGACTATATGTTTTTATGTAAGGTTCCATTATAAAAACACATAAGTGTACTATGAGTCTTAGTACGCTTATAGTACATTAATTGTTTGCGACTGTCAATAGATTTGCCACTTCTTTTCGATTTTTTGGTTTTTACAAACACAAATCTGCTATAATTAATAAGTTAATAATATCTATATAGTTAAATATAAAGGAGCAGATCATATGTACATCGAAAGCGTACTTGATATAATCGGCAATACACCGCTGATTAGCCTGAAAAAGTTGACAGGCGGCAATGTTTTTGCCAAGGTAGAGTTTTTAAATCCCGGAGGGAGCATAAAGGACAGGATAGCGAAGTTCATGATAGAGGAAGCCGAGAAAAGCGGTGAATTAAAGCCCGGTATGACAATAATGGAGCCAACCTCGGGGAATACCGGCATTGGGCTTGCGCTAGTGGGCGTGCAAAAGGGTTATAAGGTTGTTATTGTCATGCCGGATAACATGAGCGAGGAAAGAAAAAAGATTATTAAGGCTTTTGGAGCAGAGCTTGTGCTTACTCCGGCGAAAGAGAGCATTGAGGGTACCATTGAGGAGGTTAAGAGAAGAACCGCAAATGATTCGTCAATCTTTGTGCCTCAGCAATTTGAAAACATGAACAATCCCAAGATCCACTATTTAACCACAGGGCCGGAGATATGGAGCCAACTGGGCGGAAGGGTTGATTTGTTTGTTTCCGGCCTGGGAAGCGGCGGAACCCTCGCAGGCACAGGAAAATACCTGAAAGAGAAGAATCCCGCTTTAAAGGTAATTGCTGTTGAACCCAAAAATGTATCTGCCTTACTGGGTCATGAGCCCGGATTGCATAGCATTCAGGGAATAGGGGACGGATTTGTCCCGGCAGTTTTGGATAAGGAGCTTGTTGATGGGATTATTGAAGTAACCGATGAGGATGCCATTGATACTGCCAGAAGATTAACCCGGGAACAAGGATTGCTTGTAGGGACTTCATCGGGTGCAAATGTATGGGCGGCATCGCAAATGCTAAAGAAATACGGAAGTGATAAGATTATTGCAACAGTTTTACCTGACAGGGCTGAAAGGTACTTCAGCACCGCCCTGTTATAGCGCGCTGGTTCATTTGTATAGATATCGCAGGAACAAAAACCTGAAAAACCAGTGCAAATTGAAATTATATCTCTGTACCGATATAATAGTTTTATAATAAAACAGGGGACGGGGAAGGGTATAAATGGACCTTATTAAATCTTTCAATGCTCGCAGACTTTCTATTGCCGGATTTTCATTTCTCTTTGCCTATATTCTGTCCTTTCCCTTCGAGGGACAGGTGCTATATAGTTTGCTGAATCTTCGTGGGATAGACTCATCCGTTTATATAATGGCTGCTATTATCGCGCATTTTGCAGGGCTTTTTACCTGTGGCTTAATTGTCAGATCCCAGGCAGCCGCCAAAAGCATGGTGCTTGGCGGCATAGGCTTTTGCCTGGTTGCCGCGGTGCCTTTCTTTTTTGCTCCTTCCGCGC
>CAZQCL010000069.1:0-8924 GCA_964592435.1 uncultured Oscillospiraceae bacterium | reverse complement strand
CATAGATGATTCATAAATTTAAGATGCACGAAAAAAATATTGTGCTGGATGTAAATAGTGGTGCTGTCCATCTTTTGGATAATCTGGCCTATGAGCTGTTGGAACAGTTTCCAAAGGGACTTCCAGATGAACCTGACACAACCGCAAATACAAGCATGAAGGAACTTATCGATAGGTATGGTGAGGGTGAAGTTCGAGATACATTTCGCGAACTGAAAGAACTACAAAAAATGGGGCATCTTTTTTCAGAGGATCCCTACGAGGATTATTTTACGAATCAATCGAAAGCACCCCAGGGACAACCGGTCGTCAAGGCATTATGTCTGCACATTGCCCATGATTGCAACTTAAGATGCAGGTACTGCTTTGCTTCAACAGGTGATTTCGGCACACAAAGATCACTCATGTCAGCGGAGACCGGCAAGAAAGCGATAGATTTTCTTATTGAAAAATCCGCAGCAAGGCGCAATCTTGAGGTGGATTTTTTCGGAGGAGAGCCGCTGCTTAATTTTGAAGTAGTTAAGGAAATTGTCCATTATGCACTGGAAAGACAGAGGGAAACAGGTAAAAACTTTAGATTTACAATAACAACAAATGCTGTTTTGCTGAATGAAGAAAATGCGAAGTTTATTAATGAGCATATGGGCAATGTGGTCCTCAGCATCGACGGAAGACCTCAGGTCAACGACAGCATGCGTCGTAGAGTTGACGGAAGAGGCACCTATAGTGATATATTGCCAAAGATCAAGAAAATGGCTGATTCCAGAGGACAGGATAATTATTATGTTAGAGGAACCTTCACCCGTGAGAATCTGGATTTTTCAAAGGATGTAATCCATTTAGCCAACCTTGGGTTTAAACAAATTTCCATTGAGCCTGTTGTTGCAGCTAAGGACAGCGGGTTTGACATCAGGCAGGAGGATCTGCCGATATTGTTCAAGGAATATGAGAACCTGGTATTGGAATATGTAAACCGATATAAGGTATCTAAGGGATTTAACTTTTTCCATTTCATGATGGATTTGGATCAGGGCCCCTGTGTCATCAAGAGGATGAAGGGATGCGGGTCTGGCAATGAATACCTTGCGGTGACGCCTGAAGGCGATTTATATCCATGTCATCAATTTGTCGGAATGGAGCAGTTTAAGATGGGAAATGTTAATAAAAGCATCTATATAAATAATGAAATACATCAGATGTTCGTCAGACAGAACATATACACTAAGCCTGAATGCAAGAGGTGCTGGGCTAAATTTTTCTGCAGTGGCGGGTGCACAGCAAACGCCTGGCAGTTTAATAATTGTCTTGATAAGCCTTATGATATTGGTTGTGAGCTTGAAAAAAAGAGGCTTGAGTGCGCATTGTGGGCAAAAGCCGTAGAATTTGAGGAAAAAGACGAGGGGTGATTATATTATAACATTTCATGACATTAAGAAAAGTGAGGAAGTTAAAACATTTTTGCAAATTGCTGAAACACAGATGCGCGTATTGGGATATACAGAGCATTCTTTCAGACACGTAGGGATTGTTTCGAGCACTGCCGGAAATATTATGGAAGAGCTTGGCTTTTCTGAAAGAGAGATAGAGCTGTCCAGGATTACCGGCTACCTTCATGACATAGGCAATGCTGTCAACAGAGCAGATCATGCACATACGGGGGCTATTTTGGCCTACGAGATGCTCACTCGTATGGGGATGAATTGCAGAGAGGCTGCAGAAATCATGATGGCCATCGGCAATCATGATGAGCTCACCGGAACGCCTGTCAGTAATATCTCTGCCGCATTAATACTGGCGGATAAATCCGATGTTCACAGAAGCAGGGTCAGGAATACTGATGTTGCAACCTTTGACATTCATGACAGGGTAAATTACGCTGTTGAAAGGTCTGTAATCTCCGTGAATAACGGGGAAAAGACGGCGGATCTGGTTCTGAAAATTGATACAGAGATTTGTCCCGTCATGGATTATTTTGAGATATTTCTGGGTAGAATGACTATGAACCGGAGAGCAGCAGCGTTTTTAGGGTTACAATTTCAATTGTTTATCAACGATTCAAAGTTGATATGATTGTCAAAATATCATATTTAGCTGCATCATTTTTTTCAATTGTTTTTTGTAATGAAGCATGATATATTGTATAAATACGCATGTTGTACTGAGCGCTATTTGGGTAAAATAATTACAGTCGGCTCAATGCAAATGAGTACTATCATGCTTAATATACGCAGAGGAGTTAAAGCATGCGGGGCATTCAATTTGTGAAAAATACAATATGTTTTCCAGCTGTACTATTGATCCTTATTTGTATGGTATTTCTTTTGTTATTCACAAATATTGATGTTGGCTTACTCATTCAAGATTTTCAGACAGCAGACATAACCCAGGATTCAATTACCCCGCGTGGTATAGGTAAGTTACATCAATATCCTCCGGCATACATCTGCATTCAGCAAACACCTTTCTATCAAGATGCGCAGCGGTTACTAAGCTGTAAGAATAACAGCTTAATGACATCATTTTACGGCGCAGTATATGGCCTGTTTTTCCATACAACCGCAAGGTTTATATCGCTATCCGACCAGATTTCTTTGTACAAAATTAATGATTTTTTAATTGCATTGTATTGTCCTAATGCGCCCCCTGCATTTTAATCAAAAGATATTTTAAGCCATTTACTAAATAAAAGAGGAGTAATCATCATGAATAATTTAGCCAGTAAAAAGGGTACTTTTTTTGCTGTAGTACTAATTATAATTCTGGTTTCATATGTAGCGCTTTTTGGGCTTGATATAGGCTCATTGCATTTGAAAAGTGCCTCAGAGATGCGCTTTGGAATTGATATTAAGGGTGGTATCGATGCGGCTTTTATCCCTAAAGGTTTAGAGCGCAATCCCACTGAATCAGAATTGGAAGCAGCACGTGCTGTTATGGAAACACGACTAGATCAAAAAAATATTTTGGATCGAGATGTAACTATCGATAAAGAAAATGGTTGCATTTTTGTGCGTTTTCCCTGGAAATCGGATGAAACTGATTTTGATCCCGAAAAGGCTATTTCTGAGTTAGGCAGTATGGCGCATCTTACCTTCAAAGATGCTGAGGGTAATATTGTTATGGAGGGGAAGTATGTAGATTCGGCTATGCCCGGGGTTGATCCCGAAAACTCGAATTCCTATGTTGTAAGATTGTCCTTAAAGCCCGAGGGACGTAAAATGTTTGCGGAAGCGACGGAAAGACTTGTCGGCCAGAAGATTACTATCTATTTAGATGAAAGTATGATTTCTGATCCAATAGTTAAGACAAAGATTGATTCGGATGAAAGCTACATCAACGGGATAGGCAGCCTGGAACAGGCTAAGACTCTGGCGAATCAAATAAACTCCGGGGCGTTGCCCTTTGCTTTAGTTACGGAAAATTACAGTGCCATCAGTCCATTGCTTGGCAGTAACGCTCTGGATGTCATGGTATTGGCAGGGATTGTAGCATTTATAGCAATCTGTGCAGCGCTAATCCTATACTATCGTCTTTCCGGTGTTATCGCGGCTATATCCCTGTTGCTCCAAGTGACAGGACAACTTATTTTACTGACTTGGCCGCAATTCTCAATAACCCTGCCGGGTATTGCAGGTATTATCCTGTCCATTGGTATGGGCGTTGATGCCAATGTAATTGTTTCAGAGAGGATACGTGAGGAACTGAAAACCGGCAAAACGATGCTGGCGGCGGTTGCTTCCGGCTTCAAAATGGCGTTTTCATCTATTTTTGATGGTAATATAACCGTTTTGATTGTCGCATTTGTAATGATGTATTTCGGCTCTGGTGCAATTTTATCCTTCGCTTACACGCTTCTGTTCGGTATTATTATGAACTTTGTAGCCGGTGTTACCGCGACTAAACTAATGACCATGTCTATCATACAGAATAGCTGGTTGAGAAAAACATCCTTCTTTCTGAGCAAACGTGCTTTGGCCAAGAAGGATGTGAAAATTTACCCGTTTTACAGCAAACGAAAGATCTATTACGCTATTTCAGGATTTATTTTAACGTTTGGTCTTATAATGACGATTATAAACGGAATTAACCTGGATATTCAGTTTAGGGGCGGTTCTATCATCAAATATGCTATGTCTGAAACGACGGAATTCGATCCTGACAATGCAGCCGATTTAGTAGAAAAAACCTTGAACGGGCGAATCGCGACAGGGCAAATCACCGAGGATTTTGCCTCAGGTGAAAAGCGTCTGGTTATCAGCATGGCAGGCAATCAGACTTTGAGCAACGAAGAACTGAATCTCATAAGTGAGACGTTGAAGAAGCAGTATCCGGAACAAAATTTTGAAATAGACAGTACAAACAATGTTTCTCCGTTTTTCGGACGAAAGTTTTTGCAGAATGCTGTTATAGCTATTGCACTTTCTGCAGTGCTTATTATATTGTATGTCTGGTTCAGCTTCCGGAAGATTCATGGACTATCAGCGGGTACGATGTCGTTGGTAGCCTTGCTTCATGATGTTCTTGTCGCATTCTTTACCTTTACCATATTCCGGATTCCTATTGGGGATACCTTTGTCGCTGTAGCATTGGCAATCTTAGGTTATTCCATTAACGATACAATCGTCATCTACGACCGCATAAGGGAAAATTCGCGCGGAGCCAAAAAAGTGCCGATTGAGGATATTGTTGATAAAAGCGTTTCGCAGAGCTTTACAAGGTCGTTGAATACAAATTTAGCGGTATTTATTAGTTTAGCCATTTTATATGTGTTTGCGGAGCTCAATGGCCTGGAATCCATTGTAAGCTTTGCGTTGCCCATGGCTGTCGGATCAATCAGCGGATGTTACTCAACAATATGTATTGTTGGCCCGCTTTGGGCTTCGTGGCAAAAACGCAAGCAAACACGTGTCTTGGCTACGAAAAAATAGAGTAATCCCTATATTTCGCACAAGGGCATCCAGATGCGCGTATGCGCTCTGTTGTTCCCCAACCATATGCCGCATAAGCGGCGTACGGTTGGGGGCTGTGTGCAATTGATTGATTTTGGACTACCGCTGTGCTATGCTGTTAATGTAGTACAAAAAATCGGGTTAAGCAGAATTTAAGACATATCCCTTTGAAGGAGGGCATGTTATATATGGAAACATTTTATTATCCCGTGATTGTGGTAGAAAATGCAGAGGAACTTGAAGTTGTTACAGGCTATTGCGAGGAATACAAAATCAGCTTTCAATTTCTTGATAACGACCTAAATAACTTCCCTGCACATGTTCTGCTTTACTGTAGCAAAGATGACTTAAAAATGTTCACTGAAACGCTGTAGCCATGAGCTTACTTTTTGGACACAAAGTCCATGATAAGTCCGCCGATGACTGCTTCTGCCAATAGAATAAAGCTTGTTCTCACGATCTCTTTCGATGCCATGTCGGAAAAAGTGCTATATGGTAAAACAGTATTATTAAGCATGACTAGAATACATCCTATTGTAAAAACAGTTAAAAACGCATAAGTGCCACATTTTATTAAAGCCATCGGGAACTTGTGGATACTATTGAAGGCAATCAAAATTTTCTTTATTTTATTTGTGCGGTCCGTCTGATTAGATTGCATGACCATACACCCCTTTTATCTGTGTTATAAGTAAATCAGTACAACTACTATGTTAACATAATAAATATGACTGCATCAAGTTCCAATCTATACCACTAAGAATAATACAAGTTTCTTCTAAATTGTTACACTTGACAATTAAAATATGGTAGAATAATGTCAATACTGGTAAAACAATATTACATAGGAGCGTGCCTATGAAAAAAATATTTGTGAGTGCAAATGAATGTAAACCGGGAATGCGGATTGCAGAAGATATTTATAATGAATATGGTGCAATTATCATTGCGGAAAACATGCTCCTTGATGACTATATCATAATGCGTATTCGAGAGCTGGGATTCACGCGAATAAAGGTTTACGAAAATAGCGAAGAAATGGTTGCTGTTAGCGGAACAGAGTTATTTAGGGCACAATACAATGAAAATGTTGACACTATCAAAGGTTTACTCCATGATATTTCGTCAGGGAAGAATATAGATTCCGAACGGGTCAATGAAGCCACTAATTCGATTATTCTAAGAATCAATGAAAACAAGGATATTGTAGACTTTGTTAATGAAATGCGTAAATCGGATGAGTATCTGTATACCCATAGCATTAATGTATCATTTCTCTCAATGCTGATTGGGAAATGGCTTAAGTATGATTATAAGAGCATAAAGTCTCTTGTAACCTCTGCTTATTTGCACGACATCGGCATGGTCAAGATTCCGACTGAGATTATCAATAAACCCGATTCCTTAACCCCTGAAGAATATGATGAGGTAAAAAAGCATTGTCAATACGGCTTTAAAGCTGCACAGACCATGCCTGATATAAATGATGACACACTCAAAGGCATATTGATGCATCACGAGAGGGAGGATGGCTCGGGATACCCCTTTGGATTGAAAAGCAATCAAATCCATGACAATGCCAAGATAATTGCTGTAGCTGATATATATGATGCAATGACTTCTGACAGAGCTTACAGGAGCAAGACATGCCCATTTGATGTAATAGAATGCATACAAAAGGATTATTTCAGGAAGCTTGACCAACGTGTTGTAAACATCTTCCTTGGAAATATTGCATCATATTACATTGGAAACTTTGTAAAGCTCAGCTCAGGTAACATTGGTGAAATCATATATATCAATCAAAACATCATCTCAAAGCCTATAATAAGAATAAATGGCACATATATCGATCTGTCAAAGGATAGGAAAGTCAAAATAATTGAATTAGTTTAGTACAAATTTATGCTAAAAGGAGTTATAAAGCGACGGTTTACTAGATAATAAGCCGTTGTTTTTTTATATTATTGTCGAATACAGGCAATTTTTATAGAAACTACACGAAACATTTATATAGGACAAGTGGTATAAATAAGATATAATATGCAATGAAAAATTCATTTATTTTATATAGGGGGTTGACAAGAGATATGAACAGAATTTTTGAAAAGCACGTAGAGATCAAAAGAAATGAAGATGGTAAGATGCCTGAAATTGTGATGGGTCTGGATTACTATCTATTAGAAAGCGACTTGGAAATGGAAATAGAAAAAGGTGTTGATAACATTACAGGCGATGTCATTACAAAAATGGAAACACGAAAGTCTTATGGGATAGAGATAGTCAAAAGGCAAATTGGTATACCGGATGAAAAAGAGCGCTTCAAGGATGTTTTTCAAAGCAGAGAAAGGGCAGAGGGATTAGTTCAAATGCTGGCCAGGCAAACTGTGACCCCTTCCACATTATCATATATACTAGATGATTTAATCGGCATATGAGTAATATATTTCTTATAAAGAAGGAAAACTGACGGTTCTTATAGAATATATATATAGTAACACTAAAAGCCTCATCTCAGCCTTACTTGAGATGAGCTTTTGTTTGAGTAAAGCTAAAGATAAAAAGTTCTATTAAAAGAAGGAAAAAGAGTAATTGTGTCGAACATGTTATAAAGTATTTTCAGTAGTAAATCGTATATATGTATAAAGGCAACTGTAGCGTTGATGGATATAATGTAATACACAAGAATACTGCCTTAGAGGCATATTGAAGGATGATGGATGTTTATTAGATATTCAGATGAGCTTATAGAAGAGATTAGAATAAATAATGATATTGTTGATGTTGTTTCTGAATATGTCAGGTTGGAAAAGCGAGGGAAAAACTATTTTGGGTTATGCCCCTTCCACCGTGAAAAAACACCTTCCTTCAGCGTTGAGGACGTAAAGCAGATATTCTATTGCTTCGGATGCGGGAAGGGAGGCAATGTATTCCAGTTCATTACACTTGCCGAAAAAATTGATTTTGTTGAAGCTGTGAGGTTGCTTGCCGACAGAGCAAAGATTCCTCTCCCGGAAAGCGGTGATGCAGAAGAAGCAGCAAGAGCAAAGCTCAAGCAAGAGGTATCGGATATAAATTTATTAGCTGCCAGGTATTATAATGATGCATTTAATTCTGCAAAAGGTGAGATTGCCAGGGCTTATCTTAAAAAAAGAGATATTTCAGAGAATACGGCGAGGAAATTTGGACTTGGGTATTCCCAGGATAGGTGGGACAGTTTATATCAATATCTGAAAGCAAACGGGAGCAGTGACGAACAGATGCTCAAAAGCGGGCTGATTTTGAAAGGCAGTAAAGGTCAGCTATATGATCGATTTAGGGGCAGGCTCATGTTCCCAATATTTGACGTAAGGGGCTCTGTAATTGGTTTTGGCGGAAGAGTTCTGGATGATTCGATGCCTAAATACATGAATTCTCCGGAAACGGTTGTATACAGTAAAAGCAAGCATTTATATGCGTTGAATTTTGCAAAAAACGCTGACAGTGAAAAATTAATTGTGGTTGAAGGGTATATGGATGTTATATCTTTGTACCAGAGTGGAATAAATAATGTGGTGGCTTCTTTAGGGACTGCATTGACAGAAAGCCAGGGGCGCATATTGAAGAAATATGCTCAAGAGATCGTGATATCCTATGATTCGGATACGGCTGGACAAGCTGCGACTCAACGGGGACTTGATTTGCTATATAATATCGGTTGTAACGTAAAAGTGCTTACAGTGCCGGAGGGAAAGGATCCGGACGATTATGTACGAGAAAAAGGATCTGATAGCTTTAATAGGCTGATAGATAACTCATTATCATTGGTTGAATACAAGATCAAGGTTTTGAGAGAAGGGCATGATTTGTCGACTACCGATGGGAAAATTGCATTTCTTAATAAAGCAGCTGTAGTTCTGACCAAAGTTGACAATGCTGTAGAGCGGGAAATGTACATAAAAAAATTATCAGCAGAATATGAAATATCGGAAGAGGCAA
>CAZQCL010000068.1:0-8981 GCA_964592435.1 uncultured Oscillospiraceae bacterium | reverse complement strand
TTGTGGGATAACTATATATTAATATATGGCAACATTGCAAGTCAAACCTTTTTGTCTTTATTGCTTTATGCAAAAAGGCTACACATAAAAATTCAGGAGGGAATTAGAAATCGAGTGTAGAATATATAATATAGACGTTTTTTAATAGAAACAAGGATGTAAATCCAACCAACTTCATTTGGAATCATGAGACCAATCAGGTAAAGATTATTGATTTTGGCATATCAGCCGAATTAATCAAAGAATCGTCTCAGATTATCGACATGAACGTTTTAGAAGGAACCATAAATTATATCTCTCCTGAACAAACCGGGAGAGTAAACAGGCCCATCGACTATAGAACCGATTTATATTCGCTCGGAATTACCTTCTATGAATTATTTACCAAGCAGGTGCCTTTCACCGGTAAGGACGAATCTGAGATAGTATACGGCCATATTGCCAAAGGGCATAATTCTGGCATTCCGAGGGATGATAAAGCAACTGTATTTTAAAATTGATTATATAAGGAATGAATTTTAACCCGTGGAGGCGGCGGCCCGTAAAATTGATAATAGTTGCACATAATCCTGCCATTGTATAGCTTACGCTTTTTATCAGCTCTGCGCCCAAACAGCCTTTCAAAATTCATGTGTGATGTGATGATATAGAATGACCATGTGTCAAATCCCTTGAAAATGCCTCCCATCTCCCTGTATAGCTTCTCTACCTCCGGCATCTCTCCCAACCGCTCACCATAAGGCGGATTACATACGATAAAACCGTATTTGTATCTCGAGCTTATATCTGAAAGCGGCATACGCTGAATGTGAATATCTTCAGCTACACCGGCCTGAGCTGCATGATATCGGGCAAGGCTGATAACTTCATTGTCAATGTCGGAGCCGTGTATTCTAAGATCAGGCGTCCTTTTTGCCTTGTCTGCTGCTTCCTCCCTGGCTTTTTTCCACAACTGAGGCGGTGTTTGCCGCCAGCTCTCCGCAGTAAAGCTTCGTTTAGCCCCCGGCGCAATATTGCCTGCGATCAGTGCCGCTTCAATAGGAATGGTCCCCGATCCGCAGAAGGGATCGATTAACGCCCTGTCGGGCTTCCATCTGCTTATCATCAGCATAGCCGCCGCCAGCGTTTCCTTCAGTGGCGCCTCAGAAACAAGGGTCCTGTAGCCACGTTTATGCAGACCCATACCGGTAGTATCAATGGTCAATGTTGCCATATCCTTGAGTAAGCCCACTTCTATTCTATATAATGGCCCGGTCTCATCGAACCATTCCTTTTTATACTTCTGCTTCATCTTCTCTACAATAGCCTTCTTAGCAATAGCCTGGCAGTCCGGGATACTTGCGAGCTTTGAATCTACGGACTTTCCGTCAACCGGGAACTCAGCGTTTTCCGGCAGCCAGTCTCCCCAGGGTAATGCCTTGGTACCCTCGAAAAGCTCATCGAAGGTCAATGCCTTAAATTCGCCTATTTTTATCAGAACACGCTCCGCGCTTCGAAGCCACAAATTCGTCCTGCATATAGCCTCTTCATCACCGGCAAAGGTAACTCTGCCGTTTTCAACATGCTGATCCGTATAGCCAAGCATTCTCAGCTCCCTTGCCACAATTGCTTCTAAACCAAATACGCAAGTGGCGATTAAGTGCATTTTTGACATTGCTTCCTCCTAAGATAGCCATTTTTCTATATGATTACAGTAAAAGCCATTGTTATCACAAATCCAATGATAATACAATACACACCTGCTTTCAAGGGCACTTGCCATTGGGCATTTTGCGATGCTACATCGCAAAGCCTCCGTTGACCTTTTTCACAAGCGCTCTGATGCTAAAGTGGCCAACGTAAAGCTATCGTCAAGGTTTTTCAAATTGATTCACAGATTTGAATAGAGTATAATGGAAAATGAAAATACAGTCTTGTTTTGCCGGGAGGAATTATGAATAATACAAAACCGAATTTTTTTGAGTGTTTTTTCTATAGTATAACCAGCTTTGATAAGTACAGATTATTTCTCAGGCAGAGTGTGGGCAGGGCTGTGGTTTACCTGCTGCTGCTTTCATTGTTTATTGCTCTGATTGTCGGTATACCGACCTGGATAGAGTATAACAAGATTATGGAGGATTTTGCCCTCAACTTCGATTCCCTTGTGCCTGATTTCAGATTAGCAGATGGCAAGCTGGAGGTAAGCGGTGAAATGCCGATTATCGTAGGTGACGATACCTATCCGATTGTGATAGATACATCTGCCGATGCAGAAGTAAAAATACTTGATCAATATGATAATGTAATGCTTATTACCAGTGATAAAATTATTCAGAAAAATTATGTGGACAAAACGGTCACTCCTTTCGGCATGTTCCAAGGCTTAACCCTTACAAAGGACAACATTGCTCAAACAATTCCGCTCATGAAGCCGGTAGGTATATTTGTATTTATTTTTATGGGCATATTCCTTATCTTAGGCAAATTCATTAGTGCACTAATAATAAGTTTGCTGGGACGCGCCATAAATTCGGCCAAACGAACCAATCTTAGCTATCAGGGTATATTCAAAATAAGTATTTATTCCATGACCTTGCCACTTCTGGTTTGTACTGCTCTGAATCTCGTGCCCATGCGCATACCTTTCATGTGGCTGTTATTCTATGCCATCGCATCCGTTTATGTTTATGGTGCGATTAACAACATCAGAAAGGAAATTGACAAAGCTTCCGATCCGAGCATTTAATAATCAAAATTTTCATTCTTGGACACTGCCTTAACAGGCATTTTTTTTTGCATTAAATATGTCTATTAGTAAATGATAATGATTGAAAATACTAGTCAGATATAAATTTAGGAATGTATCGGAGGATAAATATGGATAAAATTCTATCGTATTGGATTGATACGACCACAGATACCAGCTACCCAAAGGTTGAAAATGACCTTGATGTGGATGTGGCAATCGTCGGAGGAGGCATTACCGGACTGACCACAGCATACTTGCTGAATAAACGAGGTATCAAGCTAGCTGTCATTGACGCAAACCGAATCGCAAAGGGCACATCAGGCCATACAACCGCAAAGATAACATCTCAGCATTCACTCAAATATGCCAAAACAATTAAGTCATTCGGTGAAGAAAAAGCACTGCAATATGCCACAGCCAATGAAGCTGCCATAGATATGGTTGAAGAGATTATCAATGAGAACAATATTGACTGTGACTTCAAAAGGGTTCCGGCATATGTGTTTACTCAGGAGGAGGATTATATTAAAAAGCTTGAAGAGGAGACATCCGCCGCCTATAGCCTAAAGCTCCCTGCGGAATACACGGATAAGCTGGAGCTGCCCTTCGTCATAAAGGGGGCTGTAAAGTTTTCCAATCAGGCTCAGTTTCATCCCCGAAAATATCTATTGGCATTGGCATCCATTATCGCGGGGAAGGGCTCACATATTTTTGAAAACACCCGCGCTGTTGATATTCAAGAAGGCGACCCTCACATCCTTGTAACCGACAGCGGAAAAGTAATACGCGCAGGCAGTGTTGTCCAGGCTACACGCTATCCCTTTTTTGACACACCCGGTCTTTATTTCTCCAGACTTTATCCTGAACGCTCCTATTTGATGGGAATGCATATTGACGGGGGCTTTCCGGAGGGCATGTTCATAAATGCCGAGAGTCCTACCCGTACTCTGCGCTTACACATCACCAGTGATGACAGCCTGCTCCTGGTTGGCGGAGAAAACCACAAAACCGGCCATGGAGAAGATTTGCACAAGCATTATGAAAACGTGATGGATTTTGCACGAAGGAATTTCAATATTGTTGATGCACCTTACAAGTGGTCTGCCCAGGACTATACCGCTATGGACGAAATACCCATCGTTGGCTCCATGACCTCCGGGAAAAACAGTATATACGTGGCTACCGGCTATGAAAAATGGGGCATGAGCAATGGTACGGCAGCTGCAATGATTATTACAGATTTAATTCTCAATGGTGAAAGCCCATGGGAGCAGGTATATAGTCCATCCCGCTTTACACCTGTGGCATCTGCCAAAAACTTTATCATAGAAAACGCCGATGTGGCTAAAAACTACGTTGCAGGCAAGCTTAATATTCCCGATGACGAAGTCGATATAGGAAGGGGCGAGGCAGTAATTACAGAGGTTGACGGCAGTAAGGTCGGCATGTATCGAGATATGGACGGGAAGCGCCATATTGTCAGCACCACCTGTACACACATCGGCTGCGAGCTTAAGTGGAACTCTGCCGAACTGTCCTGGGACTGTCCCTGCCATGGCTCCAGATTTACCTACACGGGCGACATCATTGAAGGTCCGGCTCTTGAAAATATAAAGCCAAGCCAGTCTTCTGTGTAATTATACTTGTCAAGGTGTCGGCTGGCTGCGTATAACCATTTACACGACTTACAACATATGTAATGCCATCTTGTTATTTTATGCTAGTCAATAAAAATAATAGGTGGCTTTTTTTCTTGACTGAAAGATACCAGAGTGGTATTATATAACAATGTTTACATAAGTATGTAATTAAAAGGGGGTTTTTTAGCTATGGAAAAACTAATCCCGTCTATTGAAGTAAAACCGTTACAGCGACCGGAGGAGGCCGGATTCGATTCATCTCAGCTGAAGGTACTGGATGCCCATATCATCAGTTTGATCGACAAAAAGCAGATACAAGCCGGCGCCTATATCATTTCAAAAAATAACAAGATCATTGCACATAAGGCCATTGGACATCTTCGCTATAATGACTCCGAGAAACAATTTCTTCCGGATACGATCAGAAGAGTGGTCTCAATCACAAAAATATTTGTTGCCACCGCTATCATGCAGATGCTTGAAAAAGGGAAGATCCGGCTGGATCAAGGAGTATTGGAAATTATTAAAGAGTTTAAGCACCCGATGTTTGAAAAAATCAACATCTTCCAATTGCTCACACACACCTCCGGCATCCGGCCTGATCCCGGCGTGTTTCTTGAGCCGTATCCTATCGAGTGGAGTATTGGCA
Source organism: uncultured Oscillospiraceae bacterium (assembly GCA_964592435.1). GTDB lineage: Bacteria > Bacillota > Clostridia > Acetivibrionales > DTU013 > JAAYBT01. The sequence goes on along the minus strand of CAZQCL010000068.1, from coordinate 3,964 downwards.
AAAATAAGGATTGGATCAAGGGAATATTGACCGACTATCTGGCTGTAGAGCCCGGAAAAGAATGGAGATACTCCTCCGCAGGATTTACAATACTTGCTGAAATCGTTTCAAGAGTCTCGGGCGTACCTTTTGAAAAATACGTTATCGAGAATATCACTCGCCCGCTTGGTATGAATGCCAGTTTCTTTGACGTGCCGGATGAGCTGGCTGATAGGGTCTGCTTCAGCAATAAATGGGAAGAAAAGTGGTTCAATGATAAAAGAGAACGGCCTGAATGGGCACCTCCCAGAGGCGGCGGCGGTCTGTTTTCCACCTTGGGCGATCTGCAGAAAATGGGGCAGATGCTTGTCAACAAGGGAACCCTCGGGGATACCCGCATCCTGTCCAGAAAAACCGTAGAGGCCATGACGCGTTTCCAGACAAAGGGAATGAAAAACTACTGCTGGGGCAACAATGGCGGAGAAATGGAATACGGCCTTGGAATGAATGTTTACTCCAACAACACCTTCCTGTCCCCCGGCTCCTTCTCCCATGAGGGTGCGGGTCTGAGCGGTCTGTATATGGATCCGGTTGAAAACATGGTACTGGCCTATATTTGCCCGCTTTGTGAAGACATTGGCTGGTTGGCGGAGGCCGTTGTCAATTTGCGTAATATCGTTTGGGCCGGAATCATCTGAGTGAACCCGTTCAGCTCCGATGAACATATGGGCTTCAGTAAATGAACTTTTGAGAGTGTACTGATTATGGAGAATAATCCAAAACGGATCAACGCAGTTTTCAGATCCATACAAATAATGAAAGCGGTCGCTTTTGTGACATATAAGGAATGGGCGGCCTATCGCTCGCATGCCATGGTTTCTCTGTTTGTTGGTCCGGTATACTTTCTGGTGCAGGTTTTTATCTGGAAAGCGGTGTATTCCATGAAAGGGAGCATCAACGGACTGACACTGAATCAGATGGTGACCTATTTCGGCATCGTAGCGCTGATCAACTACCTGATCATGGACTTTGCCGACTGGAATCTGCAGATGCTGATCCATACGGGAAAATTCCTGACATATATGCTCAGGCCAATGTCCCATGTCTACTTCGCCTTTTCGCAGAAGATAGGCCACAGGATATTGGGCCTTACTGTGGAATTCATTCCGGTTTATTTAATTTTCACCCTTGTATTCGGGATCACGCTGATCCCGGCAAGGTTTGGCTATGCGCTGATTTCCATCCTGCTTGGCTTTTTAATGATGTTTTTCATTGATTATTGCGTCGGGATCACTGCATTCTGGCTGACCAGAACACTTGGGATCCGCCGGATGTTCCTGCTGCTTCGGGATGTCTGTTCGGGGGCACTGCTGCCCCTGATTTTTTTCCCGGATATACTGCAAAAGATCCTTTTTGTTTTGCCCTTCCAGTACATCGCATATGTGCCGATAAGAGTATGCATCGGTTCATACGAGTTGGGAGGAATCACTCTGACAATTCCACAGATTATCGGGATACAGGCAATTGCTGTCCTCTTAATGGGCGCCTTTACTCTCTTGTTCTCAAAGATTGGTATAAAGCGGTTTACGGGGGTGGGCGCATGATACGGCTTTTGGATATTTACATTACATCGTTGAAAAACAGCTTTGCATCGAGAATGGCTTATCGTGGGGACTTTTTCATCTGCTGTTTCATCACGCTGATTTCTGAAATGCTCCTTCCGTTTATAACCTTGCTCATCTATGCCACAGGAGCATCCCTGCCGGGATGGAGTCTGGATGAGATCATGGTTCTGCAGGGTGTTTTCATGCTGTCCAGGGGCTTGGCCGGACTTTTGTTTTTTGGAATCGTTTACAATACGCTTGTTTGCGTCAGAGAAGGTACATACGACCTGTTGATGATCAAACCTGTTTCGGTGCTCTTCCTGTCCATTACGACCGGCTTCGAACCGGATCGCATTGGAACCGTTGCCGGAGGCGTCATTATTCTCGCTTTATCTATGAATAGGCTGCAAGCCCCCGGCTTAATGAATTGGCTCTATTTTGCCGTTATATTGATCTTCTCTGTTATGACCATGTTTTCTTTTGCCGTTATGATGGCCGCAACGGTCTTCAAATGGGTCGGGAACAGCAGAATTTTTGAAATTTTTGAAAGTGTCATGATGTTTGGTAATTATCCTAAATCTATTTTTAGTCAGGCCTTTCAGACAATCATCAGCTATATTATCCCTGTTAGCATTATCGCCTTTTATCCCGCTTCGGCGCTCATTGGAAAGGGCGTTCCGGGTCTGTTTCCTACTCTTGCAGTCTGTGTCCTGTTCCTGATTGTGGGGCTTCTTTTCTGGCGGATGATGCTTTCAAAATACACAAGTGCCGGAGGTTAAAAGATGGGGATCATTCATATCCAGGAGCTGAAAAAGACATATACTACATATGAACGGGGAAGCACCTTCCTTGATACAGTCAAGAGCCTTTTTGTGAGAAAGAAAATTTATCTTGAGGCTTTGAAGGGCATTTCGCTTGATATCGATGAAGGTGAGCTGATCGGTTTTCTCGGACCTAACGGCGCAGGCAAATCCACTACGTTGAAAATTCTCACAGGTGTACTGTACCCGACCTCAGGCCATGTTGATATCATGGGCTACACTCCCTGGCTTCATCGAAAAGCTTATGTGTCAAATATCGGCGCAGTCTTCGGTCAAAAATCTCAATTGATCTGGGACATCCCTCCAATGGATTCCTTTGAGATGAACAGAGCAATTTACGGCATTCCAACGGCGGATTACAAACAAAGGCTAAATGGTATGATTGAAATGCTCAGTATTGAAAATATAGTCCATAAGTCCACAAGACAGCTTTCACTGGGAGAGAGGATGAAATGTGAATTTGTAATGGCAATGCTGCATTCTCCCAAGGTCGTTTTTCTGGACGAGCCGACAATTGGTCTGGATGTCATCGCAAAAGAAAAAATCCGTGATTTTATCCATGAACAAAACAAGGAAGGCGTCACCTTTATTCTAACCACTCATGATCTTGGAGATGTAGAGCAGCTGGCCAGGCGTGTAGTAGTAATCAATCACGGTGAAATTGTCTTTGACAACACGGTGGACACCTTGAAAAAATCTCTTGGAACAAGGAAAAGAGTAAGCCTGTCTACAAGCAAAGAGATTCGTGATCTGTCAGTAGGCGAAGGTATTCAAATCATAGGAAGAGCCTCACCCTATAATGTTGAACTGGAACTGGACATGGACAGAATTGAGCTCAACCGGTTCATACAGAGCATGAATGAGGAATTCATCATTACAGACATGGTCATGAGCGATCTGCCGATTGAAAGTGTCATCAAGGAGCTGTACACAAAGGACGAAGTTTTTACTGGACAAAATTCTCCGATATGGTAAGGCGAGGCTTTTGTTCGAGAGCTACTGTGACGGCTTGGCGGGACTGCCTTTCTGAGTGCCCGGCCAAGACCATAACAATTGAGGCCAGAGAAGCTACCGGATTTGACGAGGCCGCCGCGTGTGGTATCAGATGCTCTTTTCCATTTTCACATGCTCAATACCTGCTTCCATGAAAATGTCGCTGATTTTTTCAAATCCTAAATCTAGGTAAAAATCAACTGCTGTAATCTGAGCATCTATATTTATCTTGCTGACCCCATTATCCCCTGCTATGGCTATGAGAAGCTTGCACACGCCTGAACCGATTCCATACCTGCGCATGCTTTTTCTGACAGCAACTCTGCCAATCTTCGCATTCTCGCCATAAAGGAGCATCCTTCCGCAGCCCGCGGGTGCACCATCCACATAGGCCAGAACGTGAATCGCATCCCGGTCCAAATCATCCATTTCAAGCTCCTCCGGCACACCCTGTTCATCGATAAAAACCTCACGTCTTATCTGATAAACCAAATCCATTGCTTCTTTATCTTTTACTCTGTATATCTCAACCATAAAAATTCTCCGTTAGACTAGTAAAATACTGTC
>CAZQCL010000067.1:0-9011 GCA_964592435.1 uncultured Oscillospiraceae bacterium | reverse complement strand
GCCATTTTGTTCTTTATTCTTGTATTCCTGCTTTTGTTCGTAAGCCCTCGGGGCTTCGGATTTGCTAACCCCATTTAGCCTTGTGTGGTAAGAAATCCCCCACCTCTAAGCTACCATGCTCACAAAATTGAGATTGTAGGTGGGGGATGATTACTTGCCTTTTTATGCACAGCCATTTGCACAGCATATCCGGCTGAAATCGAGTGGGGCTCGATGCCCCCGAGGTTTCTTTTGTGCCCTGGCAGCCACCGGGGCGCTTGAGTTGCGCCTTTTCACCGGTTTCGGGCGGTCAAAACCGGCTCCAAAGCCCTTTTCAAAAAGTGTCCCGTATAAGACCTCTCATTTGCCGCAATTTCTTCGGGGGTGCCTGTAGCAACCACATATCCACCCTGGTCGCCGCCTTCTGGTCCAAGGTCGATAATGTAGTCAGCCGTCTTAATTACCTCCAGATTGTGCTCTATGACAATCACCGAATTGCCTGCATCAACAAGCCTGTGGATAATATCCACAAGCCTGTGAACATCAGCCACATGAAGCCCTGTAGTGGGCTCATCCAATATATAAAGAGTTTTGCCCGTAGCACGCCTGGATAGCTCCGTGGCAAGCTTGATTCTTTGGGCCTCACCACCCGAAAGAGTCGTCGATGGTTGTCCCACCTTTATATAACCAAGACCTACATCAAAAAGAGTCTGCATCTTGCTTCGGATACGAGGTATGTTCCTAAAGAACTCAAGTGCGTCCTCAACCGTCATATTCAATACATCGGAAATATTCTTCCCCTTGTACTTAACCTCTAAGGTTTCCCTGTTATACTTTTTACCGTTGCAGACCTCACAGGGTACATAAACATCCGGCAGGAAGTGCATCTCTATTTTTAGAATTCCGTCGCCGGTGCATGCCTCACATCGCCCGCCTTTCACGTTGAAGCTGAAGCGATTGGGCTTGTAGCCCCTCATCTTCGCTTCCGTGGTGCTTGCAAAGACTCCTCTGATTAAGTCAAAAACACCCGTATATGTTGCCGGATTTGATCTGGGCGTACGTCCGATAGGTGCCTGGTCAATTTCAATGACCTTGTCCAGATATTCTATCCCAAGAATATCATCATGGTCACCTGCTCTTTTTCTGGCACGATTCAGCTTCGTTGCCAGTTTTTTATAAAGAATTTCATTAATCAGCGAGCTTTTCCCCGAGCCGGAAACGCCTGTCACTACCGTAAATACGCCTAATGGTATATCAGTATTGATATTCTTTAGATTGTTTTGTCGGGCGCCAACCACCTTGAGCCATTTTCCATTTGACTGGCGCCTTTTGCCGGGAACAGGGATACACTTTTTCCCGCTCAGATAAAGCCCCGTCTGGGAATCAGGACAGGCCGTCAAGTCATCTATCGTACCCTGAGCAACTACATATCCTCCGTGGATGCCGGGCCCAGGCCCCATATCGATAACATGATCGGCAGCACGCATGGTATCCTCATCGTGCTCCACCACGATGAGAGTATTCCCAAGATCCCTGAGTCTTGACAGAGTCTTCAATAGCTTGCCATTGTCGCGCTGATGCAGACCAATGCTGGGCTCATCAAGAATATACAGCACTCCCATCAGGCCGGAGCCAATCTGGGTAGCCAGCCTTATCCTTTGGGCCTCTCCGCCCGAAAGCGTAGCTGCCGCCCTGGACAGCGTAAGATAATTGAGGCCTACATCGGACAGGAAGCCGACCCTTGTAATAATCTCTTTCAAAACCTGGTCTGCGATTAGTTGATCCTTCTGGGAAAGTGTCAAATTATCAAAAAAGCTCTTTATCTCACCAACCGGCATGCTGGTAAGGGTATGGATATTGTGCCCTCCCACCGTAACTGCAAGGCTTTCCTTCTTAAGCCTTGCGCCATTACATTCCGGGCAGAGGCTGGTGCTCATGAATTCCTCATAATACTGCTTCATGCTCTCAGACTGCGTTTCCCTGTATCGGCGTTCAATGCTGCTAATAACGCCCTCAAAGGCAGCTAAAAAGCTACCGCTTCCATAGTCCTTTTCATAAGCAATCTTGATTTTTTCACCCTTTGAGCCGAAGAGAATAATATCCATAATATGCTGGGGTAGCTTATAGATGGGTGTAGATATTTTAAACCCATAGTGCTTTGCCACTGCCTTTAGATACATACTCGAATAAGCATCACCATTTCCAAAGTTCCACCCGTTTGCTCTAATGGCCCCCTCCTCCAGCGACTTTGTCCGGTCGGGAATAACCAGATCGGGGTCCATTTTCATCAACGTACCAAGCCCGCTACAGGTGGGGCATGCCCCATAAGGGTTGTTGAATGAAAACATCCGGGGTGTTAGTTCTTCTATGCTGATTCCGCAATCATTGCAGGCAAAATTCTGGCTAAACAGCAATTCCTGCCCCCCCAGCACATTAACAACCAAAATGCCTCCGCTTAGATGAAGGGCAGTCTCAATAGAGTCCGCAAGGCGCTTTGCCATATCAGGCCTGACAATAAGCCTGTCCACAACAATCTCAATAGTGTGCTTCTTGTTTTTCTCCAGTATTATTTCTTCATTTATATCACGGACTTCACCATCTATGCGCAGTCTGACATAACCGCTTTTGCGTGCATCCTCAATCAACTTGACATACTCGCCCTTTCTGCCCCTGACCACAGGCGCAAGCAGCTGTATTCTTGTACCCTCCTCCATGCCTGTGATAGCATCAACCATCTGATCCACCGTCTGCTGAGTAATTTCTTTCCCGCAGATATGGCAGTGAGGCAGACCGATTCGGGCGTAAAGGAGTCTCAGATAATCATATATCTCAGTAACTGTACCGACAGTGGATCTGGGGTTTCTGCCGGTGGTCTTCTGATCTATGGAAATTGCCGGCGATAAGCCGCCGATATAATCCACATCCGGTTTGTCCAGCTGCCCAAGGAATTGCCTTGCATATGAGGAAAGCGACTCAACATAGCGCCTTTGGCCTTCCGCATATATGGTATCAAAGGCCAGCGAGGATTTCCCGGAGCCGCTCAGCCCCGTTATAACAACAAATTTATCTCTTGGAATCTCAACATCTATGTTTTTCAGGTTATGCTCTCTGGCACCCTTTATTGATATACTATTTTGGTTCATACACTACACCTTTTCATGTAAAATTGGGATAATTTAAAAGAAGTTTCACAGTATATGTTCTCTGTGAAACTGTCTTTTCATATTATACATAAAGCAACAGGAAAAAGCTATAGAAACTGCAAACATTTGTTCGATATTTTTTTGATATGGTAGGGCAATTTATACTACAACCTGCTTTAAAGCTATTGCATCCATTAAAAACTGATTTGGATCATCATCCCTGAGAACACTTCCTCTCACTGGTGCGAAAATACACGGACATCAATGAATTGGATGCGGAGATTATACGGCAGTTTATTGAGAAAATCATTGTCTACAAGGCTGAGAAGGTCGATGGGCATGGACAACAGCACATTGAAGTTATTTTCAACTGTATCGGAGCAGTGGAACTTCTGAAACCTCAATCGGGTAGGAGGCTACCCATTAATTGAGTAGCCGACCTCCCACACCACCACTCATGCGGTTCCGCAAGTGGCGGTTCCCAAGTTTACACCTTGACAGTTTTGTAGTAATCCGTGAAAAACGTGTAGCCAGACTTTCTAAGCCGATTATCCGTAACAGTAAGTTTTAAAATCGGGCTATTGGCTATCCGCCAGTAGCCTTTTCTAGTGCATGCAAACATAAATGCTTTTTCATGTTCCAATCCAAGCCTTTTGCGCATCGCATACCTTGTTCTGATACGCTTCCATCTCTTCCTGATGTAAAAGTTAGAATAACTTGGAGATTAAATCAAACAGATTGTACTTGCTGAATATGCTTACAGCAACAAGAGAGACGGTTGACATTATCTTGATAAAGATATCCAGACAGGGGCCAACAGTGTCCTTCAGAGGATCTCCAACAGTATCGCCTACAACAGCAGCATCATGTGCGGGGGTACCTTTTCCGGACCCTTTAATTGCACCGGTTTCGATGTATTTTTTTCCGTTATCCCAAGCACCTCCAGCATTACCAGTGAAGATTGCAATCATAATAGCAGTTATTGTACAGCCAATAATCAGACCGCCAACAAATTCAGGCCCAAATATAAAGCCGCATGCTACAGGGACAGCAATAGCCAATAGAGAAGGTACTCTCATTTCACTGATAGCACCCTTTGATGAGATTTCAATACATGTCTTATAGTCAGGCTTTGCGGTTCCCTCAAGGATTCCGAGAATTTCTCTGAACTGACGACGTACTTCATCTACCATCTTTCGGGCAGCTTTTACAACAGCTTCAATCAGCATACCGGAGAACAGGAAGGGCAAAGCACCTCCGGCAATTGCTCCGGCCAAGATCATGGGGTCGATTATATTCAGAATCAGATCAGTTCCAATTTCGTTATAAGAATATAAATAAGAAATCATAAGAGCTAAGGCAGCCAATGCGCCGGAACCGATAGCGAAGCCCTTACCTATTGCTGCGGTGGTGTTACCAACAGAGTCAAGAGCATCGGTGATGGCGCGAACATCAGAATCAAGCCCGGACATTTCAGCGATACCGCCTGCATTGTCAGATATGGGACCATAGGTGTCAACAGAAACTGTTGCAGCTACAAAGGATAACATCCCTACCGCAGCCATAGCAACACCATACATACCGGAAACATAGTAGGAAATAATAATTCCGGCAGCTAGGATTATGCACGGAGCCATAGTGGACTTCATACCAAGAGCCAGACCTTGGGTAATGGTAAGTGCCGAACCTTCCAAAGAAGTGTTTGCCAAATTCTTGGTTGGTTTATAATCTGCTGAAGTATAGTATTCGGCGATAGCTCCGATTATAACACCGGCCGCTACACCGATGGTAGCTGCAATCCAGGGGGAAGCCCAGCCTACAGCGAAATTAACAATACTGAGGTCAGAAATTCCGCCAAAGAGTATCTTTGATATAATGAAACCGGATACAATGGTAAGACCTGAGGATACATAAGTAACGAAGTTTAAATCCTTATGAGGATCATTGGACATTTTAGACTTGAACAGAAGTAATGCAATTCCCAGACAACAAGCAATCAACCCGCCCGATACAAATATCATAGGGAAGGCTATAAGCTTGGACAGCATGTCTTCAGGAACATTGGCACCGTGAGCATGTGCAGAAATAACCAGGTGATAAGCCAGAATGATACTGGATGCAATAGAGCCTACAAAGCTTTCTAGTAGATCGGAACCCAATCCGGCAACGTCACCTACATTATCTCCAACATTGTCAGCGATGGTAGCAGGGTTACGAGGATCATCTTCAGGGATGTGGGCTTCTGTTTTACCAACAAGGTCAGCACCCATATCAGCAGCTTTGGTGTATATGCCACCGCCCACACGGTTAAACATTGCCACCATAGAGCAACCTAATGCATAACCGGACAGAGTCATAGTAAAGGGGATAAAAGATACCCCTATCCAGTTGGTTACTGTTTCCATATTATTTAATTGGCCCATAATCATGCCAAAAATAATATAGACAATAAACAGGCCTAAGAGTGCAAACCCTGCTACACAAAGGCCCATAACGGAACCGCCTCGGAAAGCAACTTTAACAGTTTTGCCGATATCCTTTGTTTTGCGGGCTTCATTAGATACTCGAACATTTGAATAGGTAGCAATCTTCATACCTACCAAACCGGCGGCTCCACTCATAACTGAGCCAATAATAAGTGATATGGCTGCATGCCAACTGGTAAGCAGTACCATAATTACCGCAACTACAGCAACAACGGTAAAAAGAACCTTGTACTCGTAGTTAATGAATGCGTTTGAGCCAATGCGGATAGCACTGGCGATTTCTTTCATCTTGTCAGTTCCTTCGTCCATCTTCTTCACAGTTGCGAAGTTGAATGCAGCAAAAGCTATTGCCAAGATAGAAGCAATGATGACTAGACTAATGATCGACATTTTATGTCCCTCCTTGTTTGCTATGCGAACGCCAAAAATTCGCTTATTATATCATAGGACTAAAATAAGTAATATACAATAGTTGTTCAACAAATTCCGATGTTTTTTTATATAAATTATCAAAAAACTTTAGATTTTCAGCGGAGAAGAATCATGAGCAAAGTCTATTGTGTCAGAACTTGTCAAAAGGCTACATTAGAATCTATCCCGTCCGAATCGGCTGATGCTTTTAGTAAGAATGATTTCCAGATCGTGAGACTGACAATCCTTCAGCATTCGATTGAATTCTATACGAGATGAACCGGTTTTGCTTGAAACAATATCAATATCTATTCTAACTTATTTTCGCTTTGTCTGTCTTGTTTTCTGGTATCATTATATAGGACCTTCGATTTTATGAATCAGAGCCTCTTATTTCAATGACACGCACTAATAAATAGTGGAAATATTACACTATAGCCAAGGTTGATTACAAGAAAATGCTCTACCCTCTCGTTATGGTATCATCACTTAAACACGAAGTGGAATCAGGTAATACAATTTCAATCGACAACTTCAGGAAGCCGCTGCTATAGTATTTATGTTTCGGCTAATTTTTCCACTGTATCATTTCATCATTTTCCTTAGTTCCAGTAATTTATCCCTAAGTGACGCAGCTCTTTCAAACTGCAGGTCTCGTGCTGCCTCCTTCATTTCCTTTTCCAATCTGTTCATCAGCTCATGCAGATCAGCTTCATTCAATTGCTCAACATTCTGCGTAAATGAATACTGCACATCTTCTTCTGCCACCTTCATGGTTTCAAGATTATCCCTGACAGCTTTTTGTATGGAGGCAGGGGTAATTCCGTTTTTCTCGTTATAATCCATCTGGATCCTTCTTCTTCTGTTTGTTTCATTTATGGCATTCTGCATAGAATCCGTCATGGTATCCGCATACATAATGACGGTCCCGTCTACGTTTCTGGCTGCTCTTCCGATAGTCTGGATCAATGAGGTTGTGGAGCGGAGGAAGCCCTCCTTATCGGCATCCAGTATAGCAACAAGGGTCACCTCCGGCAGGTCAAGGCCTTCCCTGAGCAGATTTATACCCACCAATACATCGAAGACACCAAGCCTCAGATTTCTGATAATATCCACCCTATCCAGCGTTTCAACATCTGAATGCAAATACTCCACCTTGAATTCCATATCCTTTAAATAGGCAGTCAAATCCTCAGCCATTTTTTTCGTCAGCGTAGTTACCAGCACCCTCTGCTTCTTCTCAACGCGCTTCGTTATCTCACCGATCAGATCGTCAATCTGCCCCTTCACCGGGCGCACAATGACCCGGGGATCAATCAGGCCTGTGGGTCTGATGATTTGTTCCACGGTCTGTTGTGAATGCCGGTTTTCATATTTTCCGGGCGTGGCGCTGACATACAGTGCTTGTTTCACCTTTTGCTCAAATTCTTCAAAACGCAAAGGTCTGTTGTCAAATGCAGAAGGCAGCCTGAACCCATATTCCACCAGCGATTCCTTCCGTGCTCTGTCACCGTTGTACATGGCTCCGATCTGTGGAATGGTAACATGGGCTTCATCAATAACCACAAGGAGATCTTCCGGGAAATAGTCTATAAGAGTATAAGGAGGGCTGCCCGGAGCCCTGCCGCTGATGTGCCGGGAGTAATTTTCTATTCCCTGGCAGAAGCCAATCTCTTGAAGCATTTCCAAATCGTAATTTGTCCTTTGCTCAAGTCTCTGTGCTTCAAGGAGCTTATCCTGATCCCTCAGCTCCTTAAGCCTTTCCTGCAATTCCTGCTCAATTGTAGCAAGGGAGCGGAGCATTTTTTCGCTGGTGGTGGCGTAATGGTTTGCGGGAAAAATAGCCGCATGGGTTCTCAGCCCCAATACCTCGCCGGTTAAATAATCAATCTCGCAGATCCTTTCTATCTCATCTCCGAAGAATTCCACCCTCAGAACATGTTCAGAAGAATCGGGAGGAAATATCTCCAACACATCGCCCCTGACTCTGAATTTACCTCGTTTGAAATCAATCTCGTTTCGATCATACTGTATATCAACAAGCTTCCGTATGACCTCATCCCTATCCTTACACATACCCGGTCTGAGCGAAATCATCAGATCGGTGTAGTCCTCCGGGTCACCAAGGCCATAAATACATGAAACGCTTGCGACAATAATCACATCTCGGCGCTCAAAAAGTGCCGCTGTGGCTGAATGCCTGAGCTTGTCTATTTCATCATTAATCGACGAGTCCTTTTCAATATAGGTATCCGTAGCAGCAATATAAGCCTCAGGCTGAAAATAATCATAATAACTTACAAAATATTCCACAGCATTGTCGGGGAAATATTCCTTAAACTCACTGCACAACTGGGCAGCCAGTGTTTTATTGTGAGCTATGACTAAAGTAGGCCTCTGAACCCGCTCAATGACATTCGCGATAGTAAAGGTCTTACCTGAGCCGGTTACACCCAGTAATGTTTGATGCCTGTATCCTCTATTAAGCCCTTTCACCAGTTGATCCACCGCTTCCGGCTGATCCCCGCGCATATTGTAATCGGACACTAGCTTAAAATCCGCCATAAACCCTCCATCATGTGTCTTGCCTGCGCAAAAAATTCCATAAATAATTTCTGTAAAATAACCTCTATAATTATAGCACATGTATGCAAGAAATCAAACAAATGTTCTTTAGTTGTTTTTTTTGTTGACAGATTCATGAGCCTGGTGTGATAATAGTATGAAACACATAGGCTTTGGAGGAAAGTTTAATGAAAGTTGTAAAATTCGGAGGAACATCACTGGCATCTGCCAATCAAATAAAAAAGGTCTGTTCCATTGTCACATCTGATCCTGAGCGTAGAATCGTCATTGTATCCGCGCCCGGGAAAAGATCTAAGGATGACATCAAGGTCACTGACATGCTAATTTCCTGTGCAAATGCCGGCCTTGAAGAGGGAAATGCCGATACTCAATTGCAGGCTGTTGTAGACAGGTTTACAGATATAGC
>CAZQCL010000066.1:0-9030 GCA_964592435.1 uncultured Oscillospiraceae bacterium | reverse complement strand
GGGATAAATGCAGCCGGTTTTCATGTATATTTTATTGCTTTGCGCCGATGTGATTCTTGCAGTGGGGATAGCGAGAAACGTATGGCTTACAAATACGATGAAAGGGATTCTCGTCCGCTTTGGTGAAAGAAGCAGTGCAAGGATAGAAAGCAGTAGAGGTTATAGGCCTCAGGCGTTCAATACGATGGGCATGACCGATCGTTTCAGGCTCTTGTTCATAGAAAAGTCCAATATCAGACACTATATACCCTTCATGAATGTTTATACCCTGGCACTGCTTATAATTTTTTTATTTATAGCTGTATACAGACATGTTTTCAAGCTGCTGGAGTTTTTCCCCTCTGCACTTGTAATAAGTATAATTGTTTCAATGGCACCTCTTTTTGCACTGGATCTGCTGTCCGGGCATAACTCGGAAGCGGTGCGTAAAACACTGTCGGAGTATATCTCTATCTTAAGCAGGTGGTGCTCGGTGAAGGAAGATATTATGTATGCCTTTGAAAAGTCCCTGACTTCAAATATCAATGAGCCCCTTAAGACATTTGTGCGGGATATGGTCATACAGGTAAACAGGGGCATGGACTATTCGGAAGCATTGGATATTTTGCAGATGAAGGTGGACAACCCCCAGTTCAGGGATTTTATCATAAATATAAAGCTGAGCATGAAAAATAGAGGAGATATTATCAAGCTGCTGACGAATCTGGAAAATCAGTTTTATAAAATTGATGAGGAGTATAACAGGCGCAGCATTTCTACATATAAGGACAGGATGCTTCTATATTTCACGATGTTCGGAGTTTTAGCCGCAGCCTGCTTTTTTATTAGCTTCACGCCCCAAATCAATGACTTTTATATGCACTCATTTAATGGCAAACTGCTCCTCACGGTGTTTAGCGGCATGTATGCATTTGGCTTCTATCTTACGACCGGAATTATGAAATTTAAGAATTGAGGGCAAAGTGGCGGAAGGAGTGAGAAAACTGGGGAATGCGGGACAATTGGGTCATTTAGTGAATTTGTTCAGTGAGAATAGGGCTTTGTTCCTGGTGCTTGCCTGTGCAGACGTTTTCTTAGCTGCCCTGTTTTGCGGGAAGATAGGTCCGACGGGGTCAAGACGTGTAATAGAGGCATTAGGGACGAGAAGTGCGGCTGTTCCACTTTATAAAAGATGTTCTTTGCTGATGGGACAGGGTATGGAAGTGTGTGAAAAGCGCTTTGGAGGGGGCAAGCTTTATCAAAGGGCAGAGGCGAAAATGCGTAAAGCCGGTTATAAAAGTGAGCATGCAGCCATGCTTTATCTGCTTATCAGATTCATCCTGTCTCCCTTTATATTTATTGTTGCCTCTGTGCTGAACTACCCGGATCTGATAAGGCCGCTGGCAGTAGTTGTTCTGATAAATACAGTTATGGAGTCGGTTATTTCCTCCGGAAGAAAAAAAATAAATCTTCACTTCCAGAAATATATTTATAAAATATATAAATACCTGCATAATCAGATATCATCGGGCGTTAAGCCTACAGACGCCGTCAGATCCCTCTACGAGGTCACGGATGACAAGGAGCTGAGCGCTATTCTTGTGAGGCTTGCCGCCCGGTATGAATTAACTTTGGATATTGATACCGCACTGGAGGAGTTTAGAGCAAACTTTGATGCTCATGAAGCGGAAACGCTGTGTATCGCTCTTAAGCAGGGGGTAGAGACAGGTGATAACAAGGAGTTGCTGGCCAAGCAGGAAGATGTCATGTTCAAGAAATATTTCAGCTACATACAGGCAGAAACGGACAGCTGCAGAAATAGGAGCGTGGCAGCCTGTACCGTATTTGTTGCCATCGTTGCGGTGATGATTATTGTGCCGATGCTCATTGAAGTAAATCAGGCTATCGGTAACATATTCATAAATTAATTGATAGTGTAAGACAACGATTTAGGAAGGTCATAGGCGACTGGCAAAGCAAAAAAATAATTATGCGGAGGTTTATTATGGAGGGAATGGTGAAGGGAATTCATAAGGCAAAAGGGATCCGGAAGGAAGCCCGGAGGGAAAGGCTAAAGGGAAAGCGAGGCGAAAGCATGAACGGAAAGCAGAACAAAAGCCCTGGAGTGCAGTTTTTCAGGAATTACTTTTTGTTGAACACGGGAGGCTTTGGTATGAATGAGCTGCTGGGGATTGCCGCGGCGCTGATCATTGCCGGATTTATTGTCATACCGGGAATCAGGGGCTTGGCCAAAGATATGATGGAGGAACTTTCTGGATGGTGGGATGATAAGATTAAAAGTCAAATATTTAGCACCTCAGTAGTGTTGTTCGTGCGGCAATTATTTCCGTTGGTATGAGTATTAGCTATGCAGAAGATATTTTACAGTGGATTTTGTCAACTATACATGTGGCAGAATGAGGTAGAGGTGTATTATGCCGGTTAAAGCGATAGTTACAGGTATCTTGCTTATATTAATGGTAGCCCTGCTGGTGAACTTTATTGAGTACTTTCTCCCGCTCTCTGTGAAGGCTGATATGGATATGCTTTGCAGAAGTGCACTGTTGAGAATGGAGAATGCCGGGGAAATGAACAGCGGCGACAAGGGTGAGCTGGAGTCAGGGCTGGAGAAGATTGGTTTGACGGGGATTTATATTTCAGACGAAGGCTTAACTAATGTTAGGCAGGGTGGGAAGCTCAAACTGCATGTTGAAGGAAACTACACCTATAACAGGATGACATCGCTGTTTAGAAGAGAGGATGTAACGGTGCGCATGGTATATGACAAAAGGACAATGTCCAGAAAGCTGGTCAACTGATGGGTGAAGCGGGGGAGTTAGAACATGGGGAAGCTGCTTGGAGCTGGGCATGAGCGAAAGGCCGTGCAAGAGCATATTGGAGAGCCTGTACAAGTGTATAAGCAGACAGCAATATCCGAGAAGCACACCAAAGGATCTGCAGTGCTAGAGGTGCTTATAGGGGTTACCATGCTGGTCTTTGTCATACTACCCGTGTTTTCAGCAGTAATGGAGAAGTACATTTTACTGGAGAAATCACGTATTATACGGGATGCAGTGGATATGACAAATATCTCTGTATATAATGCATTGGACACAAGGGAATTGGGGAAGGTTCAGGTTAACATGAACCGCTCAGAGGCTATGAGGATTTTTGAGGAAATACTTGCTGCTAACCTATCGTTGAATGGTGACCTGACTCCCAAGCCGGATTCGGTGGCAGAGGGCACCGTTGAAGTAGTTTCACTGGAGATATATATTGCCGGCTTCCCCACAGCTTGCCCTGATGGCACAACCATTGTGAGGCCTTCTGTGCACAGCAGCGTCAATATCCCCATAAAGCCCTCTCTTTACAGGAGCGTGATCCTTAGCCTGCTGGGCAAGAATCATATTGATGTAGTAGTACACGTAGACTCGGAGATACCGTTGAACAATTAAGGCAATAAAGCGAAAAATAGAACAGAATGGCGAGGTAGTTATGAAAAGGTTTGGTTGGATTATAAGCGCCCTGATTATTGTTATTCTGCTGGTGGCCGTTGAAGTGACAATTATTTCAAATGCTTCTTCGCAGGAGACCAAAGAAATGGTTGTTTATGCAAAGGTGCGTGTGGATAAAGATACAATTATTACCGAGGATATGCTTGAGCTGAGGGAAATCGGTAAGGATGCTGTACATCCGAGTGCACTTGGCAATGTGGATGAGGCAATAGCTATGAGAGCTAGTGTAGATATTGAGGCGGAGGAAATGATATTGAAGGCAAAGCTGCTATCTTCCGAAGAAGATATTATCAGAGCAGAGGATCCCGGCAAAAGGCTTATTTGTGTTGAAATGAGGATTGATCAGGCGAATGGCTGGCAGCTCAAGGAAGACAAGTATGTGGATTTAATTTTTGTGCCTAATTCCGGAGGAGAGCAGGGCCATAGCCCCGAGGCGGCGGGCATTATCGATGTGCTGCCATCCTCCAATGGCATGAAGGTTTTGAAGAATGTGCGCATTGCCGGTATATTTGATGAAGACGCCAGACAGACGAGCATCCTTGAGTCGGACAGCATACCTAAATATGTATCCTTTGAGGTGACGGCGGAGCAGGCGATTTTCATTGCCTATGCCAAAAATAATGGGAGACTGGAGCTTTCCGGCATTCCCGGATAAAAAAGTGCAAGTGCAGGATAAAAGAGTGTAAGTAAATGGAGGCAGTAACGGCGTGTCCGTTTATATAAGCTGCAAAATATAATATGGTTTTTCATAATAATGGAGGGTTGAAGATGGCTGATTTAAAGTTTGAAATCACAAAGCATCTGGGTGTAATCGGAGAAGGAACGAGAGGATGGAGGAAGGAAGTCAATCTGGTAAGCTGGAATGAGCGTAAGCCTAAGCTGGACATCAGGGATTGGGACGAGACCCATGAAAAGATGGGCAAAGGAGTTACATTGAATAGCAGTGAGCTGGAGGAGCTGAAAAAGCTGCTTCCTTCAATAGAGATGGAATAAAGGGAGGCCTGCAGGCCTCCCTTCACTCTATTTAGATTTCTTACTATTTAGATTCCTTCTGTTTCTTCCTAAGAAATAAACATACAGATGTAAGTATACCACCAAGACCATAGAGGCCTTCGGCAGATAAAGTATTTTTCTTTTATAGATAGTTCATGGTATAATTTATTAAGAAAGAAGGGTGAAAGCATGGAAAAACTTCTGCCTAAGGCTTGGGAGGGTTTGCTGAATTCTTCCGATTTTTTGCCTGTCATTGTGAAAACGCTGGAAAGAATACAGGACATCTCATGGTCCATGGAGCCTAATATCCACGAGAACTATGAGATGGTCTACATGAAAAAAGGCTTTGCTGTTTTTGAAATAGCGGGGCAGCCTGTTACGCTTGGGCCAAATGATATTGTTATAATAAAGCCTTTGCAGTATCACAAGTTTACTGTGAAGTCAGAGAACGGCTGTGAATTCATTGTCCTGAACTTTACATTTGAAAACAGAATAAACGGCGAGTTCTCGCAGATACCCCTGGAGGATTTTCTTAATTTTGTCAGCAGTGAGGAAACCGGTCCATACATTACATTGAAGGTAAGTCAGAAAAATGAGATTGTTGTTTTAATGAACAGGATTTTAAAAGAGCGCGAAAGCAGCGAGCCTGGAAGCGAATTTCTTAATTACCTGCTTATACTTGAGCTGTTCGTATTGCTTTCGCGGGCGCTTAAAATGGAGTGGGAGAATAGTATCAAGTCCAAGAGTCCAAAGCTTAAAGAATTGATTGAAATTTCAGTGAACTATATCCATACTAATTTTGAGCGCAATATTTCACTGGGTGATATTGCAAAGTACGTATTCTTAAGCCCCAGCTATTTTACGAGAGCATTTAAGGAAGAAACAGGTATGAGCCCTATAAACTATCTAATCAAGGTGCGTATTGAAAGAGCCAGGGAGCTGCTGGTGGATACCGGGCTGAGAATAAGTGATATTGCACTAAGTGTCGGTTTTTCCAATCAACAGCGTTTCAATGAGATGTTCAAAAAGTATACTCACTACACACCTCTTCAATATAGAAAAATGCAGCTCAATTTGCGAAAACAGGACAAGTGAAGAAAATAAATGAGCGTAAAAAACATGAAGTTTGTCATTCTATAATGGTAATTAACAGGAAGAAACCCGCCCAATCAAAGGGTATAATCTTACAATAAAGTCTTTATGATGTGGAGGATCATCATTATGAGTAATAATAAGAGCAGAGGATTAACGATGACCCAGAAGATTCTTGCGGCTCATGCCAATCTGGAAAGTGTAGAAGCCGGACAGCTGATCATGTCCCGACTGGATATGGTTCTTGGCAACGACATTACGGCTCCGGTCGCTGTGAAGGAGTTTCGCAAAATTGGTGTAGATCATGTGTTTGACAAAAAGAAAATCGCGATTGTACCGGATCATTTTACACCTAATAAGGATATAAAATCTGCTGAGCAGGTTAAATATATAAGGGAATTTGCCAAAGAAATGGGCATTGTCAACTTTTTTGAAATAGGACAGATGGGTGTTGAGCATGCCCTGCTTCCGGAAAAAGGACTGGTTGTCCCCGGCGACCTAGTAATAGGAGCTGATTCTCACACCTGTACCTATGGAGCTCTGGGGGCTTTTTCCACCGGGGTCGGCAGTACGGACATGGCTGCGGGGATGGCTACAGGCGAAGCCTGGTTCAAGGTTCCTGAAGCGATCCGATTTGAGCTGAAGGGTAAAACGGGCAAGTGGGTCAGCGGAAAGGATGTTATTCTGCATATTATAGGAATGATTGGTGTGGATGGGGCTCTATATAAATCAATGGAATTTGTGGGGGATGGTCTGGACAGCTTATCCATGGATGATCGTTTTTCTATGGCCAACATGGCAGTTGAGGCGGGCGCAAAAAACGGCATCTTTGCTGTGGATGACAAGACTCTTGCCTATGTAAAGGAGCATTCGAACAGACCCTATAAGGTATTTGCTGCCGATGAAGATGCAGTCTACAGCGAAACATATACGATAGAGCTTAGTGATATTAAACCGACTGTGGCATTTCCGCCCTTACCGGACCAGGCAAGAACCATTGACAAGGTCGGAAATGTTAAAATCGACCAGGTCGTCATCGGTTCCTGTACAAACGGGAGGATTGAAGACATGCGAATGGCGGCTGCTGTACTCAAAGGCCATAAGGTTCACCGGGATATCCGCTGTATTATTATTCCGGCCACGCAGAAAATATGGAAGCAAGCTATGGACGAAGGCCTTTTCAACATATTTATCGATGCCGGGGCTGCTGTCAGCACACCTACCTGCGGCCCATGCCTGGGAGGGCATATGGGTATTCTTGCAAAGGGAGAAAGGGCAGTGGCTACCACCAACAGGAATTTTGTCGGAAGAATGGGACATCCCGAAAGCGAAGTGTATTTGGCGAGCCCTGCAATTGCTGCAGCATCGGCTGTCGCCGGCAGGATTGCATCACCGGAAGAGCTTTAGCAAAATGCCCAGCCAAGAGAAAGGATAGGAGGATAGATATGAAAATACAGGGTAAAGTCATTAAATATGGAGATAATGTGGATACGGATGTAATAATACCCGCAAGGTATCTGAATACTTCAGATCCGGCTGAGCTGGCTTTTCACTGCATGGAGGATTTGGACAGTACTTTTGCTAAAAGAGTACAAAAGGGCGACATTATAGTAGCAGGAAGTAATTTCGGCTGTGGCTCTTCTAGGGAACACGCTCCGATAGCAATCAAGGCATCGGGAATTTCTTGCGTTATAGCAAAAACCTTTGCAAGGATTTTTTACAGAAACTCTATTAATACGGGTTTGGCTATTATTGAAAGCCCAGAAGCCGCAGCAGACATATCAGAGGGAGACATGCTGGAAATTGATTTCGATACCGGGCTAATTCATAACCAAACAAAGAAGGTTTTCTACAAGGGGGCTCCATTTCCGGAATTTATGCAGAAAATTGTTGCTGCAGATGGCCTAATAGGCTATATCAAACAGAAGTGAGTGGGAGGCATATATGGTGGGTTATAATATAACTGTTATAAAAGGTGATGGAATCGGGCCGGAGGTAATTGATCAGGCTGTTTTGGTGCTGAACACCCTGGGAGCTCGCCAGGGCATTACATTCAATTTCCGGGAGGAAATAATGGGCGGGTGTGCTATAGATGCCTATGGCGAACCGCTACCTCAGTCAACGCTGGAGGCGTGTAAAGAGAGTGACGCCGTAATGCTCGGGGCTGTTGGCGGTTCAAAATGGGAAGGGCTACCCGGAGACAAGACGCCGGAGGCCGGACTGTTGGGAATCAGGTCGGGGCTCGGCCTTTATGCAAACCTGCGGCCGGCAGTCATCTATGATGAATTAAGAGGAGCATCTCCTCTTAAGAGCAGCCTCATAAAAGATAATATCGATATACTGGTCGTCAGAGAACTGACCGGTGGCATTTACTTTGGAGAGAGGGGACGCCTCGATAGGGGAACGGATAAGGAAGCAGCTTTCGACACTGAAAAATACAGCAAGGGAGAGATTGAACGTATTGCAAGGCTGGCATTTAAGGTCGCATACGGACGCCGAGGAATTGTCACCTCCGTCGATAAGGCCAATGTACTTGAGAGCTCGAAGCTGTGGAGAGAGGTTGTTATAAGGGTTTCAAAAGAGTACCCGGGAATAAGGCTAAATCATCTTTATGTAGACAATGCGTCCATGCAGCTAATAAGAGATCCCCATCAGTTTGACGTAATTGTTACCTCAAACCTGTTCGGGGACATCCTGTCCGATGAAGCGTCAATGATTACCGGCTCCATTGGCATGCTTCCTTCAGCAAGTCTGGGGAATGGAACTTTGGGGCTATACGAGCCCATACATGGCTCTGCGCCGGATATAGCGGGTCTGGATATTGCTAACCCAATCGCTACCATATTATCCGCTGCCATGATGCTTCGCTATTCCTTTAATCAGAATGCCGCCGCCGAGCTTGTGGAAGCTGCTGTGAAAAAGGTGCTGGCCAAAGGGTACAGAACCAAAGACATCGCGTCGGAAGGGTTTAAGACGGTAGGAACTAAGGAAATGGGCAAGCTTATCGCATCTGAAATCAAGAAGGTCTAAAGGACATTCCAAATTTTACAAAAATGAATAATTATACATTTTTTGTAACCCATTGAAAATTGAATTGAATATTGATAGTATATAACTATTGTTTAGGTTTGTGATTCTACTGGGACATATGGAGCATTATGCATATGTTTATCCCATAAGTGTGTTTTCGCAACCTTTTTTGGCGTATAACGTGGTTGTTATTTACAAGCCGAAAACGCAGCCGGGATGTAGACGGCGGCTGGAAAATATTATTAAGTGCCACAGGCATATTTTTGGTTGATTAGTTGCAAATGTTGATGTATTATGTAAACTAATCTTTTGTGTGGTTTGCGATGCTAAATATACGATAGACTTCTGATTTAGCAATTTTGTTTTATAGATATAGAAGGGGTGTCTTAATGGGAAAATACGTTATAAAAAGGATTTTGCT
>CAZQCL010000065.1:0-9032 GCA_964592435.1 uncultured Oscillospiraceae bacterium | reverse complement strand
AATTAGTAACCTCTGCCTCCTCATTGTATTTAGCCGGAGCCTCATCCTTAACCTTTGTATATATTTTCCCTTCATTGATAAACAGCTCTTTCCTGATGTCCGGGTTCAACATATCCATACTGCATTTGTAATAGGACTGCACAGTACTGATATTCCGCCAGTAGCCGGTAAATTCGTACCCATAAATATTCAACTTGTCAAGCTTTTTGATGAGTACATCCTTTACCCAATCATATTGCCCATGTGCAATACACTCCTCCAACAGAGAAATAAGAAGCGTCCTCCTGATAAGGTAAATCCCTATCGAGCCCAAATCAGACTGGGGATGCAGTGGTTTCTCCTGCAGGTCGGTCACCCTGTTGTTTTCATCTACGGTGATTACCCCGAGTCCGGACAGCTCTTCAGATGTGTAATCATGCATCTTCCGATATGCCATCGTAACATCCGCATTATTTATTAAATGGTAATCCAGCATTCCATCCAGCTTCATTTTAAAGATACTGTTTCCCTGAGAAATAACAACATATTCCTCATTGCTTCGTTTTAAAAAGGTCATATTGTTGTACATAGCATCTGCACTGCCTCTGTACCATCCAATATCATCTTCCGAAAGAGATGGCGGAAAAAGAAATAAGCCATCGGTCCTTCTGTCAAGATCCCACTCTTTTCCTGCGCCCAGATGATCCATCAATGAACGGAAGCTATATTGCGTCAATACGCCGACATTCTTAATACCTGAGTTCACCATATTGGATAATATGAAATCGATCGCCCTATATTTACCTGCATAAGGAATGGCAGAGACCGATCTTATAGATGACAATTCCTTCAACGCAGGCTTCTTCCATCCGGAGAGGATTAACCCCATTGTATTAGTCATTCACATATACCCCCTTTGTACACACTGGCGCCGGAGGAAACCGCGCTGCCGCAGAAGTCCTCCTGTTGGACATTCATATCAATCATTACATTTTTCCCAACGACAGTGCCGTCAGGAATCTCAGCTCCCTCCCCCACGACGGTAATTCCTGAATTATATATGTTGGGTTTGTCCTCGTTAGGAACGTTTTCGCCCTGACCTATAGTGACACTGCTATAAATTCGGACATCTTCACTGATTATACATTGGTCAAGGTGGCAATTCTCCCCTACATGTGAGTTTGACATAACAATGGAGTTTTCAATAAGTGCACCCTTCTCTACGATTACACCGGGAAACAAAACGGAATTCCGTACCGTGCCATAAATCATGCAGCCTTCTGCAATAACCGAGGTTTTAACACTCCCCGTTGCTCCTATGTAATGGGGCGGTTTAACAGGGTTTGGTGTGTAGGTCTTCCACTCCGGATCATATAGATTAAACTCAGGGACCCTCTTTATCAGATCCATATTAGACTCCCAAAAAGCTTGTATTGTCCCTACATCCTTCCAGTACCCAACAAATTTGTATGCCCACATGCTGCGGCCGTCAGCCAGCATCGCAGGTATGATGTCCTTTCCGAAATCATGGTCGGAATTTTGATTCTGCTCATCAAGCATAAGATACTCTCTAAGAATCTTCCATGTAAAAATATAAACCCCCATGGAAGCCAGCGTGCTTTTCGGGTTTGCAGGCTTTTCTTCAAATTCATATATCTTGCCGTCTTTATCTGTATTCATAATTCCATATCTGGAGGCTTCCTCATAAGAAACGCTAATAACTGATATTGTAGCCTCCGCTTTGTTCCTTTTATGGAAGGTAAGCATATCAGAATAGTTCATCTTATATATGTGATCGCCTGAAAGAATAATAACATATTCCGGATTGGCTTTATCAATATAATCGATATTTTGACCAATTGCATTGGCAGTGCCTTTGTACCATTCGCCGAAATCCTCCTTCATATAGGGTGACAAGTTGGTAAGACCGCCGTTCATCCTGTCCATGTCCCAGGGCTTTCCGATACCAATGTGGTTATTCAGCTTCAGCGGCTGATACTGCGTCAGGACACCAACAGTGTCAATCCCGGAATTGATGCAATTACTGAGTGAGAAATCAATAATCCTGTATTTTCCACCAAACAAAACCGCAGGCTTGGCTGCTTTCTTGGTCAGGACACCAAGTCTGCTTCCCTGTCCTCCGGCGAGTAAAAGTGCGATAATTTCTTTTTTCATCACCGTCAATCCCTCCCTGTCATCATTTTATCAATTTTATGTTAGGTTTTCATGAAATATGTGCTTGGTTTTGTTATTTGATAACCCGCGATTCTATTATAGTCATGATAACACAGAAATAGCTTCTGTTCTATCGATTGGCTTTAATCATACATTTTGTTTTTACTCTTTCGGGCCACCTTTTTATATCTACCTTTTTTGCTAAACATAACTATGCTATAATTGGGTCAGATGTCCCTCCCTTTACGGAACTTTACCTTTGAGGGCATTATAAACTTGGGAGGTCCTAATGAATTCACTGGGAAGCAATAAAGAGATCGTTCAAAATAAGTTGATTATTATGTACATAATGCATGGACTTAATATACCTGTCAGCAATATCCACATCACAAAGCTTGTATTGGAAACACGCCTGATGAACTACTTTATGTTCCAGCAATGCCTCAACGAGCTTCATGAGAGCAAGCTTGTTTCGCTAAGACACGGTCAATACGTTCTAACTGAAGCAGGCAATAATGCACTGCAATATTTTTTAAATCTGATTCCCCCGGGAATTAAGAAGCAGCTGGACAAAACGGCCTCTTCTAACCGCAAAGAGATCCGCGAAGAAACACTGATTACAGCCGATTTTATTCCTGAAAGTGAAGAGAAGTTCACTGTTGCCTGCGGTATTAATGAAAATGATTTCGCCCTCATAGAATTGAAAGCGGCCGTAGGCACAAAAAAAGAGGCTCGAACCGTTTGCGAGAACTGGAGAAATCACTCTTCCGAAATATATATGGAGATCATAGAAGCCCTTACAAAAAACCGGGGTTGATTCCTTCCTTTATCCTTTGCACGTTGGCCAGGTGCTTGCGTACCGGTTACATAGGCAAGCAGTGCAGGCAATTCTTTGAAAAAGAAGGCAATCAAAGCTTTAAATGCTTCCGTCGTTATACCCTGGCCCCAAAATTTCTTTCCAATGCAATAGCCTACTTCAACAGCATTTACATTCTCATTTAAAGATACAACACTAATGCTGCCTATCGCCTCGTTAGTTTCCTTAAGCTCAATACACCACTGATAATTACTGGGGTTATCATATTCTTTTATCCATATTCCAACGACACGTCTTGTACCATCCATGTTTGAATGTGTAGGCCAAGTAAGATATTTGGTGACATCATCCTGATAAACAAAAGATAATATCTTGGTTTCCATTATCTTGCTTGATAATTTTGCCCTGTAACGTAAGGCTTTTGCCCTAAAGTGTCAGGCTGATATCCTTATGCTTCTCCGATTCCTTATAAAGAACGAACTTGCTGCCGACCACCTGCACCACATCGGCACCGATCCTCTCGGCTATTGCTTCACTAGCCTCACGGGCATCAGTATCAGCGTTTTTGAGTACAGAGGCTTTCACCAGCTCTCTGGCCTCCAGTGCATCATTAAACTGCTTTATCAGATTATCTCCGATGCCACCCTTACCGATCTGAAAGATCGGATCGATTGTATTAGCCAGACTTTTTAAGTGTTTTCTTTGTTTACTTGTCAGCATATTGTTTTCCCTTTCAACCACACATAATTTACTACCAAGAATCTCTCGCGTATTATCTTGTATGCCCATATAACCCATCTTACATAATTACTATGCATAATTTGCCACATCACAAATCGCCAGCTGTACACAATGTACTACACTACATCTCGCCATCCACGTCTCATCGTCCGTTGTAAATAGCCTACCGCAAATATCCTACGGTATATAATCGAACTCAGCATCGTTTATTCTTACCGTGTCGCCCTCCTGGATTCCCATCTCCTCCAGCGCCTCAATAACGCCCTTGGACTTGAGTGCCCTCTGAAAATATTGCAGTGATTCATATACCCCAAAGTTGGTGGAGCCTATCACCTTATTAACCCAGCTTCCTTCAACAATGTAAACCTCACCCTCTTTCCGGATCATAAAGGGTTCTTCTTCCTCCTGAGCTGTATAAACCACCTCAGGCTGTCCGTCGGTCAGCGGAGCAGCATCCGGCAATTCACTGATCCGGGCAGCAACATGATACATCATTTCCTTAATTCCACTATTAGTAGCCGCAGATACGGGGAATACCTCATAGCCCATCTCCTCAACAGCCTTAGTAAAATCCTGCAGTCTCTCTCTTCCTTCCGGCAAATCAATTTTGTTTGCAGCAACCACCTGGGGCCTTTGCGCAAGCTTGTGATTATACTGTCTAAGCTCTTCGTTGATTGCCCTGAAATCGTCCAGAGGGTCTCTGCCGTCAACACCGGCCATATCTACAACATGCACAAGCAGCTTTGTCCTCTCCACATGCCGCAGGAAGTCAAAGCCCAATCCGACTCCTTCATGTGCACCTTCAATGAGTCCTGGAATGTCAGCGATTACAAAGCTGTTGCCCTCATCTACGCTAACCACTCCAAGGTTAGGCTCCAGGGTCGTAAAGGGGTAATCAGCAATTTTGGGAGTAGCCGCGGAGGCCATGGACAAAATCGTGGATTTTCCCGCGTTTGGGAAGCCCACCAGTCCCACATCTGCGATAAGCTTCAGCTCCAGCTCCACCTGATATTCTTCCCCGGGATCCCCAGCCCGTGCAAAGGTGGGAACCTGCCTGGTGGACGTTGCAAAGTGCTGGTTGCCGGCTCCGCCCTTGCCGCCTTTTGCGATCACAATACTCTGTCCCGGCTCTATCATATCGGCAAGGATACGCCCATTCTTCATATCCCTGATAATCGTCCCCGGCGGAATCTTGATTATCAAATCATTTCCGCTCTTTCCTGAGCAGTTGGACGTGCCGCCCTTCTCACCGGATTGCGCAGCATATTTCCTCTTATATTTGAAGTCAACAAGAGTCCTGAGACTATCATCTACAATAAATATAACATCTCCGCCCTTGCCGCCGTCACCGCCATTGGGCCCTCCGGCTGCAACATACTTTTCCCTGCGGAAGGCAACCATTCCATTCCCGCCGTCTCCTGCTTTAATATTAATTTTCGCCCGGTCTATTAGCATGCTTTGTTCCTCCGAAACTGCTTCAAAAATACTTACTAAACTGCCTTCGAAACTTCTTCAAAAAGCCCTGCCCATCCGTTACAAATCTATTCAACATCCAAGCAAAAAGTCCCAGCAATGTGTGCCGGGACTTTGCTTTCTTTTATTACATTGTGATTATGCTTACCTGCTTTCTGTCCTTGCCCAATCTTCCATAGCTAACCTTGCCGTCAGCCAGTGCAAAAAGCGTATCATCCTTGCCTCTTCCTACATTGTTGCCAGGATGGATCTTTGTGCCTCTCTGCCTTACGAGAATGTTACCGGCCAGAACATACTGTCCGTCGCCTCTCTTGACACCAAGTCTTTGCGCCGCACTATCACGGCCGTTTCTTGAGCTGCCGACTCCCTTCTTGTGAGCAAACAGCTGGAGATTTATCTTAATCATCGGAACCCACCTCCTCCTCAGCTACTGAAACATATTTACCGTATGATAGCTCTATCTGTTTGAAACCAATCACAGCCGACTCAAGAATAATGCCTGCTGTCGATTTCTGTTGTTCTGACATAATTGCTGGCAAACGGATTGTCATATGTCCGTCCATTTCATCGTAACAGTCCTTCAGCCCCGCCAGATCTTCCAGTGAACCGGCTGCTGTATATGCTGTTACCGACACTGCCGAACAGATTATGTCCTCCCCTGCCTTTGCATATCCTGAGTGTCCGTCAATTTTCAAACTACTGATAGAACCTGTACTATCCCTTGAAATAATAATCTTAATCATCTTAGTCAAACACTTATCTTGTCAATCTGCACCTTCGTGTATGGCTGTCTGTGACCGGCTTTTCTTCTGTAATTCTTCTTGGGCTTGAACTTGAAAATAGTAATCTTCTTGTTTTTACCCTGTCCAAGTACCTTGGCCGATACACTTGCATTCTCCACCAAGGGCTTACCAAAAGTAACATTTCCTTCGATGGAAACAGCAAGAACTTTGTCAAAATTAACAATTTCTCCATCCTCAGCATCAAGCTTCTCGATGAATACTACATCGCCTTCCTGCACCTTATACTGCTTGCCGCCTGTCTCAATTACTGCGTACATGCTTATACCTCCTGCTATCAGACTCGCCGGACCTTAGGCAGCTGCGGGATAATGCGAAACTTCTTACATTGATCCAGCATTGCATTTACGGCCTTGGCCGAGCGGTTACCGAAATAGTTTATCACAGGAGGATACCGATGTCAAATTCGTTTTTTTGTTGTTTCTGTTATCGAAATTGCCATCTTAATTGCAGGTTTATGCTTTTATGCTTCAGCCTCCAAGCCATCCGATGTGGCTGCTCCGGAAGGCAGCATATTTCCAGTTCCTTCGCAATAGGGGCAGGCCACATGCAATACAGTAGACAGCTCCTGCTTAACCTTTTTTCTTGTCATCTCTATTAACCCCAGCCCAGTCATTCCTACAACCGTTGTCTTCGTCCTGTCCTTCTTAAGTGCCTGTTTCAACGCATTAAGCACCATCTGCTGATGCTCCTGCTCATTCATGTCAATAAAATCTATAATAATAATTCCTCCGATATCACGAAGCCTCAGCTGCTTTGCAATTACTCCGGCAGCTTGAATATTGGTCTTCAATACCGTATCCTCTAAATTTCTGGCACCTACATATTTGCCGGTATTTACATCAATTACAGTCAATGCCTCTGTCTTGTCAATTACCAAATAACCGCCGCATTTGAGCCAGACCTTCCTTGAAAGTGCTTTGCAGATTCTGGCATCAAGCTGATAGTGCTCGGACATGTCGCAATCTCTGCTAAAATACTGTACACGGCGCTTTAATGATGGAGATAACATATCTACCAGCTCCAGGACTTTAGCATATTGATCGGTGTCATTTATAATAAACTTATCAATATCCTTAGTGAATAAATCCCTTACCGCTCTATAAACAAGGCTGAAATCCTTGTGAATGCAGCGGGGAACCGACCCGCTCAGCTCACCTTGCCGAATGCTCTCCCACAGCTTTAGAAGAAAGCTCAAATCCTCAACAAAATCTTCTTCCTCTTTGCCTTCTGAAACAGTCCTTATAATTAGTCCCATTCCCTTTGGCTTGAGAGCCTCCGCAATTTGCTTCAGCTTGGAACGTTCATTCTCATTTTCAATTCTTCTTGAAACCCCCGTATAATCCACACCAGGCAGTAGCACCAAGTACCTGCCGGGCAGTGTAATATTTGTAGTCACTCTTGGACCTTTCGAACCAAGGGGCTCCTTTGTGACCTGAACAGTCAGTTCTTGACCTACACTGAGCAAATCACCTATATTAAAACCTTTTGAGACACCCTCGGCATTAAAGGCCTTCTCATCATTAGAATTTTCACCATTACAGGTCTCATTACAACCATTCACATCATGACCATTCTGGTCATCATCCTCAGAATAATCCTTCCTTGCCATCACATCCCCGGCATAAAGAAAAGCGTTCTTCTCATACCCTATATCAATAAAGGCAGCCTGCATGCCCGGCAGTACGCTCTTGACTTTTCCCCTGTAAATATTCCCAACCATTCTTTCCACATCCGGCCTCTCAAAATAAATCTCCGCCAGATCACCATCCTCCAGCAGCGCTACCCTGTTTTCTCCGGCTCCAATATCAACGATCAACTCGTTACCCAATACCCAGCACCTCTAATCTATGTATAATACAGCTTTGCAAAGCAACAAAATATCGCGCTACAGCACGCAACAAGCATCCTGCCCATTTACCGCTGTAAAAGGGCAGCCTCATCCAGTGGATCTGTCAACCTTCCATCCACCTCAATATAAAGCGCCTTTCGGTGAATTCTGCTCGACGCCACAGAAATACCCGCCTGCTCACATAAGGCCTTTATAAACAGCTCAGGCCTGAGATTAGCAGCACTGCCGGCTTTGAATCCGGCTTTAATCACAAATGCCGATTGAAATATCTCATAGCCCTGGGGCAGGCTTTGGATTGGTTCGATTTCAACATCCAGAATCAGAGGGCGAATTTCGGCCTCCTTAAAAGTTGCCTTACGATCCTTTCCTCTGCCTTCCTTCAATACCTTAATACTCTCCCTCTTCAATAGGTTTTCCACTCTTTGCGCCACAGTATTCGGAGAAATCTGTTCATTCGAAAAAATCTCCAAAATGTAATCAGCTCCGGCAATAGTAGCCATTATATTTTTTTTTGACCTTTTCTGTGCTGCTGATGTTATACGTATGGCTTCCGGTAAGGTTTCATTCAGCCTTTCCATAAACTGCTCCGGCGCAATCTTCCGAGCAAGTTCAAAGTCAGCATACTCGCACTCGCTTGTCATCCCTACAGCCAAAGGAAGCCCAAACACCATCTGCGGGTGCGGATTAAAGCCCTGAGAGTATGCAATTGGCAGATTGGAGCGTCTGATTGCCCGTTCGAAAACCTTCATCAGATCCAGATGAGAAATAAATTTAACCCCTTCGCCCCGCGTAAACCTAATGCGCACGCTATTCATCGTCATCCCCTCCACTCCCACTTTTATAGTCCATGCAAATCCCCTGGCTAAAGGATGCAACTCCGCAGCCTGAGCATGAAGCCATACAATTCGGAGTAATCTCGCCCTTCTGAGCTCTGAGGCTTTCACGAAGCAGAAAACCCTTCGAAACACCCACATCAATATGATCCCAGGGGAACACCTCATCATGATCCCTTTTTCTGTTAGCATAAAAAGCCGGATCAATATGGCAGTCCTCAAAAGCACTCATCCATCCGTCGAACTTGAAATGCTCCCTCCAGCTATCAAATTTACATCCCAGCTCCCACGCCCTTAGAAGCACCTTCCCTGTCCTTCTGTCACCTCTGGCAAACACCGCTTCCAAAAAGCTCGTTTCCGGA
>CAZQCL010000064.1:2176-9172 GCA_964592435.1 uncultured Oscillospiraceae bacterium | reverse complement strand
TTATGTTTTCGGGGTTTTTTATATGTAGAAGAAAAACCTCGATCCGAGCCGGAGAAACTGCTATTTGAATCGAATCAGTATATGGAAATATCAGATATTGGAACAAGTTCATCAGGGTGGTTAATACGCCTGAATTCAATATTCTTTGAATTGCCTCGAATTCGAGGAGGCAATAACAAATTTGTTATTGCAACTTAATAACGAATATGTTATTATAATATTACAGCAGAGGGGAACACTAAAGAATGTTCGAAGTTGAATTTTATGAAGACCGAAGCGGCAACGAACCTATTAAGGACCTCATTGTAGATTTGCTGGCAAAAGGACAAACAAGCAAAAATGACCGCATTCGCAGCGAAAAGATTTTGACTTACATCAGAGTACTGCAGGAATACGGAACAAGAGCGGGAGAACCTTATGTCAAGCACATTGAAGATGATATCTGGGAGTTGCGCCCGCTGGATGACAGGATATTCTTCTTTTACTTCAGAGATAACACTTTTATATTGCTTCATCATTTTCTGAAGAAGACCAAGAAGACTCCTCGTAGAGAGATTGAACAGGCGGAAAGGAACTTGACCGACCACCTTGAAAGGAGCAAATAGATATGGGAACTAATTTTAATAAACTCTGGAATGACCCCAAATTCATTGACCCAACGCAGAAAGCCAAGATTGATTTTGAGGTGGCACTGATTGGGAAACTGATTGAGGCCAGAGAATCCAAGGGACTGTCCCAAAAGGAACTTGCTGATCTTGCCGGCTTAAAGCAGCCTGCTATCGCCCGGCTGGAAAGCATGAAAGCAACGCCTCAGATAGATACATTATTCAAAATCCTGCAACCATTAGGGTACACACTGGCTGTTGTTCCTTCTGAACAGCCTCAAAAATAGAAGAAAAGTGCAGGCGGCGCTTGCATAATTGGATTTCTTGACCATTGTGTTGAGGTCAGCAAAATGATCAAACCAACGATTTCGACGGGTTTAAATGGGTGTCCCAAATGATTCAACATGAAGGTAAAATGATTTTGAAAACCCACACATTTGATCAATGGCGTTGATCTTCAAATCAATTTTCTAAACGAAATTGGCGTGACTCTGGCATGAGAATATAAAGTGATTATGGAATTGTTTGAAATGTAATTTATACTACCTTACGAACAACCAGCGGTTGGAGGTTCAATTCCTCTCACCAGCTCCAAAAACGATAAACCACAAGGCGAAATACTTTCCGTTATTCTGGAAGGGTTGCCCGGCTGCGTACTTGGCTATAAGAATGTCTTCAGCCCATTGGGGATCCCGACACCTTCGTTATAAATTTCGGGAAAGCATGTTATAAATACCAAAATTAAGCAACTAGGTAGAAGATGATTTTGATTTAGTAAAGAAATTGCCGTCACTCGCTTGACAGAAACTCAGCAAAATCACGCAATTGACTTTTTGCGTATAATATGTTATTATAGCGTCAATAATATCAATGTAAAACTTACATGATAATAACATGGGAAAGGAGTCCTTGTCTATGGAACGTCTCACTTATGGCGAGTTTATCACGAATAAAATAGCCGACATCCCCTATGGTCAGGCTTTTCAGACTGACGTCATAGCCGAAGCAGTGGCTGAAGAATATAAAGTCCCTGTCCATAAAGCCAAACCGATTACCAATGTCACCTTGAAGCGTTTGGCGGACAAGGTCTTGATTGAGCGTTTCCAAAAAGGCGTTTATTATCGTACCAGGCAGACAGTCTTCGGCACGGCTCGTCCGAGCGAAGAACTGATCGAGGCGCAGCTGCTTACCCGCCGCGGTGATGAAATCATTGGTTATGAAACAGGCTTTTCTCTTATGAACAAAATTGGGTTGACAACGCTCGTTCCTGCGAAACGTGAGATAGCCACCAATGCCTATCGTAAAAATGTTGATGACAGATTCATTATTGTCAGAAAACCGGTCGTTACAGTCAACGCCGGTAATTTTCGCTATCTACAGTTTCTTGATATCATCAGAGACTTGCCGGAGGCTCATGTCGATGCGGAGAATCCGAAAGCACTGCTTCACGCCTTTGCGGAAAGAAATGAATTAGATACAGTGAAAACCCTGATATATGCCAGACAGCATTACCCGCAAAAGACGCTGCTGGGACTGGTTGACGTACTGGTGGAGAGGTGATGGATATGAAACTGCATAAAGACAAGGACGCTTTTAAGGCGCTGCTTTCGACAATATCAGAAAAGACAGGAATCAGGGAGGATATCATCGAGAAGGATTATTATCTTACCCTGCTTCTTTCTGAACTTGCTTCATGGCAGGCGGAACTGCCTGCTTATTTCAAAGGCGGTACCGCATTATACAAAGCAATCGGAAGCTTGAAAAGGTTTTCTGAGGATATAGATCTGACGGTTGAGGTACAGGACTGCTCGAAATCTCAGGGCAAAAAGAGACTGGAAACGGCGGCAAACGGATATGCTTCTCTGTCCAGGACGAGCGACAAAGCAAGAGAGATTAATGCCAAAGGAAGTATCACGAGCGTTTATGAATATCAGCCGGTTACGAAGATTGATGTTGACGATGCCCTGCAGAGATTAGGATATGTAAAAGTTGAAGCGACTTCCTTCACTGTTAGCGAACCGGTGGAATCCTTAACGGTCTCACCTTTGCTGTATTCGTCGGCAACCTCTGAGCATCAGGGTATCCTCCATGACAGCTATGATGTGTTTCCTTTTGAAATCAAGACTATCAAAATGGAGCGTATCTTTGCGGACAAAATTCTGGCGGCGGAGTTCTATTATCAGCGGCAAATGCTGTTTGATGTGGCAAAGCATTTATACGACCTGACTTTGCTAATGAACACCAAAAGAATCTCTGTCCTTGTCGCCAAGCAGGATGAACTCTTGAAAATGCTTGAATATAAGCGGCGCGAGGAACAAAATAGAATTGGCAGCGACTTGGCGGAGAAGCCTTTTGACGAGTTTCAGCTTATTAAAGCTCTTGAAAATGACACCAAGCTTCAGGCGACTTTTGCTGAAATGCAAAGGGTTTACGTTTTTAACGATACCGATATAATCCCATATGCAGAAGTAATAAGGCAGATGAGCAAGCTTTATGAGGCTTTGCAAGGGCTGGACAGATAGGAACTGCCGAAAAATCCTCGGCAGTTAGTTTTATAATTTATACCATGGAAATTAAATTGTGCAGGTGGCGCTTGCACAATTATGACAAAGGATGCCAAGCTCGACTTCGGAATGCGGAGGAATATCAATATGCAAATCGCACTAACAAAGAAACTCGCAGAGGCTATGGAAATCAAGCTCTCACCCGTCCGCGAAGTTGTAAATCCGCTGTTTACTTGGACAGCAAATTGGACGAAGGTCTGGGACAACCGCCGAACCGAGGATATGCTTGTGTTGGTAAATAACGCCACGCGGTTTACGGTTGCGATCTATCAAGTAAAACGCAAGGATATGAAGAATGTCGGTGCGGAGATGTTGACCGCTGCGATTCGAAATACCCTGCTTGCGCTGAATCTAAACGTCGAAATTATTGATGAATATCTGCGACTTTCCGGCGATGTCGAGTTTGTTGTCAACAGCGACAGACAATTTACGGCTTGGGTAAATAAAGCCGGAACAGAGTGTGCTTATCACGCTGGGCACAATTACAACGGCGTAGCGAAAATGTTCAGCGACACAATCGGCGAGTATGTTAACCACCACCCCGTCGGGTATACAAATAGCCACGATGACGGATTTGTTCCTTATAAAAAGATGTTTGGTGCACTTGCCGAACTTACCGGGAAGCCTGTCTACAAATATCGGGCATTTGAGTTGCTGGTTACGCTTGACTTGGAGATTTTTCAGGCGACGCGGCGGCTAATCGTTCCGGCGGACATTGAACTTCCGCAGCTGCATAAGATTTTGCAGCAAGTGTTTCATTGGAAAGACTATCCGGGAGGGGGAATTATTCCATGGATGCATTAACTGCAATTGAAAAACGTCATTCCGTAAGAAGGTATATTGACAGGGAAATCGATAACAAAATACTTGCAGAGCTCAAGGCAGAGATTGATGAATGCAACAAAGAAGGTGGACTTCACATTCAGCTTATTACAAATGAGCCGGAAGCGTTTGGCAACATAATCGTGCATTACGGTAGATTTAAGGGAGTGCGCAATTACATTGCCCTTGTGGGCAGGAAAGACGCTAGTTTGGACGAAAAATCCGGCTATTACGGCGAACGTATAGTGCTTAAGGCACAAATGCTTGGATTGAATACATGCTGGGTCGCAGTATCATTCAATAAGAAGGCGGCAAGGAAAGCTGTCAATATCGAACAGGGTGAAAAGCATGCCAATGAGGGCAAATCTATTATATTCATTTCATCGGAAATGCCTGAAATCCTTGGCATGTGCGACCGGATATATATAATGAACGAAGGCAGAATTGTCGGCGATTTAAGTCGCGAAGAGGCTTCGGCGGAGAGTATCATGAAATGCATTATGCAAAGCAACAGGGAGGTAGTGTGATGGAGGTCAAAAGAATTATTAAAAGCAATAATAAGCAGTTTGGCATTTTGGAAACACTTAGAAGCACCTTTAGAAATAATATAAGGCAGTATGGCATGCTAATAGCACTTGTAGCGATAATGATCTTCTTTCAGATAACTACAAAGGGCATTTTGCTGGTTCCGATGAATGTGACGAATCTAATCCTGCAAAACAGCTACGTTTTGATACTTGCAATAGGGATGACACTATGCATTGTTGCAGGCAAGCATATCGACCTTTCGGCGGGCTCTATGGTAGCCTTGGTCGGAGCAGTAGTTGGTATTTTGGTCATGAATTTGAAGGTAGACGTTTGGGTCGGAATAGCAGTTGGCCTTCTGATGGGGTTAATTGTCGGGCTGTGGCAGGGATTCTGGATAGCATATGTGAGGATACCCTCCTTCATAGTAACACTTGCAGGCATGCTTATATTTAGGGGCTTGACAATTACTATTCTGGAAGGTTTGACATTATTACAAGCGTAGTTCTTAGATGATAGAATAATGCAAAAAAGCAAGCAAAATGAGAAGGGTGTAGCACACAATGCGTAGACGCCTTATTTTCAAATTACTGAAGGGCTTTTTTCTACTTATTATCGTACTTTTCATTTTAACAGGCTGTCACACAGCAAATAATTCGGTTAATGTTCCAGTAATATATGACGAGAGCTCAGACATAACGATAACACAAACAAATAAAAGCGATGAGATCATTATTGTACTTGTCCCTAAATCATTGGATAACCCCATTTTTTTGGATGCCAAGGAAGCCAGCGAACGTGTTGGCAGAGAGTTGGGGATTAAGGTGGAATGGCTTGGTTCAATGCAGTCAGATCCCAATGAACAGGTAGCGATTGTAGAAACTTTAATCAGGCGCCGGGTAAGTGGTATTATCATCAGCTGCCTGGATCCTGAAAAAATGGAGCCTGTCATAGACAAAGCCGTTGAAGCAGGGATAGAAGTGGCAACCTTCGACTCGGATTCCACGGATAGCAAAAGGCTATTCTGCTGCGGCACTAATAATTATGCCGCCGGCTATGCCTGTGGGAATACTCTCATAAGCATCCTCAAGGAAGATGGCAAGCTGGGCGAGGAGCTTGAGCTGCTTATTATGACCTCGGACGAGGGCAGCTTCAATATGAATGAACGGCTACGCGGTTTTATGAAACCTATTAAAGATAATAAGCTAAAGTACCGGGTGGTAGATACCCTTTACTGTAGGGATGATATCAATTTGGCAGGAGATATGTTGGAAAAGTACATTCGCAGGAATGGGGACGTAGATGTTTTTTTCTCTACCGGAGGCTGACCCTTGATTGTTCCCTATGAATCTATGCAGGGTTTTCAAAGATGGTGCAAAAATGGGGGCACCTCAATAGTCATAGATACGCATTATCCGATCGTCAATGCCGCAATACATGGCCTTGCGGATGCTCTTGTCGGCCAGGATTTCAAAAAGATGGGAGAATTGAGCACTCGGGCCTTATATAATGTAATCAAAGGGGAAGAAATCGGCTTTGATTTTATTGATACCGGACTCGAATATGGGAATAAGGATAACTTCGAAAAAATAATAAAGGACAAAAGGCCCTGGGAGATTAAATGATGAAAAAACTAGGCTTTCCAAGGGGCATGTCACTTAACATAAGATCGAAATTTACCATAAGCTTTTTAGCAATGGGGTTGCTTCCTTTGTTTATCTTTGCCCTTATTTCCTATAATGTCTATCTGAAAGGACTTCAAAAAAATGTTACCACTTATTCCTTTGAAGTAATTGAAAGGATTGACAAGAATCTGGAAACTTATATCAGTGATATAGAGAATATTTTGAAGCTAAGATCCGACTATTATGTTCAGCAATACCTCAAGCTTTATGATGCAGGGGATATAGATGGTAACAGGAAATACACCATGAGGCTGTGGGAAACCTTTGATTACCTGAAAAAAATGAAGACGGATTTAGAGGACATCAGGCTGATTTCTAATAAAGGTCGTGTGATAAGCTGCTATGGGACATATTGGGAGGACATAGGTTCAAATCCTATGTTTATAGATCTTATAGCCAGAGCCCCGGAAAAAATGCACATTCAAGCCCCCCATCTAAGCATGCACAATAAGCGTGTTTTTTCCATAGGGAAAATAGTAAGCGATATGGATAAGCAGGGGATTATGTGTATAGACATCAATGTAGACATTTTAAATACAATCTGTAATGATATCAGGCTTGGAGAAAAGGGTTATGTATACCTGGCCCAGGAAGACGGCAACGTCATTTTCCTCCCGGGAAGAGCCGACGAAGAAGGCATACAAAACAGAGCCATACGAAACCCAGAGCTGCTTAAATCCTCTCAGGGAACCTTTATTGATACCGCAGATGACATTAGCTATATCGTAACCTATAAGACATCGGCCATCACCTCATGGAAAATCATTGGTGTATCGCCACAGTCGGAAATGGCCA
>CAZQCL010000064.1:0-2076 GCA_964592435.1 uncultured Oscillospiraceae bacterium | reverse complement strand
CTGCTGCGATGCTCAGTTGTATTTACGGGAAAGGCACAGTTTACATCTTCAACGATATCAACTTTGAGAACAAGCTATACAGCAAGCAATTATACATATTGGTTGATACGAAGCTATATGAGGACCTAAAGGTCGGAGCTTTTGAGGAGCTGAAGAAGGATGTAGTGGAAATAATTGCACGGATCAAGAGCTCCAAGCTTGAGCTGGATGCTGTTAACACTATTATTAACAATATTATACTTATGTCTTGCAAGACGGTAAATGAACTGGGCTACAACATTTTGGATATTATGGACAACAGTTTTAGCCTGAATTTCAGCATCTATGAGATTACTGACTTGATAGAGCTGGAGGAATGGCTCTTTGGCTTCTTTTACAAGATTAATGAATACATCAGCAAAAATCGAAGAAGCAGAAACGAATTGTTGATTTCCAGAATAAAAGACTATATCGATGAGAACTATTTTGACAACATATCCTTGGCCGCTATCTCAAAAATCTTCGGAATCAGTTCGGGATATCTGAGTTCTCTGTTTTGCGAGTTTAACGGGTTAAATTTTATTGACTATCTTTCTAATCTGAGAATACAAAAGGCAAAAGTATTGTTGAAAAATTCGGATCTTCGCATTTATGAGATCGCCGAAAAAATAGGATATCGGGATGCATATTACTTTAGCTCCGCCTTCAAGAAAATTGTCGGCATAAACCCTACAGACTACAGGGAAAAGCGTAAGCTTTTTAAATAATTCCTAATTATTGTGCTGTGGAACTCAACATGTTGCAAGGCAAAAGGCCTTTTGGCAGCAAAAAAAGTTGAAGATATCTTTCAAATGTACTATATTTGTAAGAGATAACACAAGCTTGCTCAGGCGTGAGCAGAAGAGGTTTTTTGCAGATGATGCAATAAACTTGCAGATGATGTAATATGTATTGTCAGCGGTAGTTTGGAATTGTTGGAAGGGTTTATAATTCATATGTGTTGTCAAAAAACGGAACAAGGGATGATATGCTATATGAAAGATAACGCAGGAAAATATTTTTTGCTTAGTGGCATAGTCAGAAATGACCCGCAGATAATAGATGTTGATTCTACATCTGGTAAAGCGGCCTATGAGGTTATTAGAATAATTAATGGTGTCCCTCTTTTCTTCGAGGATCATCATGAAAGAATGAAAGGCTCACTTGAAGCTATAGGGCTTTCGTTTGAATTAAATGCGGGGTTAATAAAGGAAAGCATAGAGAAGCTACTTGCTGCGAATAAATCCGATAACTGTAATGTAAAGATTGTTATGTATGAAGATGAAGCTAGCGGCCAGCCGGCGCAGCTGTTTTACATTAACAAAAGCTATTACCCCACAAGGGAAGAAGCTGATGCAGGGGTAAGGACTGGATTGTTTCAAATTGAAAGAGATAATCCCAATGCCAAAGTGCTAAATCATGATTACAAAAATACCGTTAGTGCAAAGATGCAAGAGGGCGGGTATTTCGAGCTTATACTGGTGGATAACAATGGCCGGATTACAGAGGGCAGTAAGTCAAACGCCTTTTTCATTAAAGACAATTCAATTATTACGGCGCCCGGCGAATTTGTTTTGAGAGGTATTACCCGGCAATATGTTTTTGAAGCTTGTAAGAATGCAGGATTTGAGGTGACTGAGCGATTTGTGGAGGCAGGCAAACTGCAGCAAATTGATGCAGCTTTTTTATCGGGGACTTCGATTAAAGTTCTTCCGATAAAGACCATTGACCATATTGAGCTGAATTCTTCCGCAAATCTGGTTGTGGATGCAGTGCGACATGAGTATGATAAATTGCTGGAGAGATATTTGGCGAAACACGCATAGTGATACAAAACGCACGAAGATACAGGAGGCACGGAGGAACAGCAGGCACGAGCTTACATAGGGCATGGAAGTGTTGTTGCGTGTTTTCTTCTTCCCATTTTATTAGCACTCTCTTTAAGAGAGTGCTAATTTTGCCTTGACAATGGAAGAGCACTAGTTGTAATATAAATATTGGCAGTCATTATTTTACTTATACAAAATGATAATTGGAGGGATTTAATATGCCAAAAGA
>CAZQCL010000063.1:0-9195 GCA_964592435.1 uncultured Oscillospiraceae bacterium | reverse complement strand
TTATTATCAAAAAACTTATTAATTGTGATAATCATTTCATTATCCAGCGACTCCAAAGACCCTTCTTTGAAAACCTCCCGCAAAAAGAGCCTGCACATCGTCGTAGGCAGCTGGTAAATCAGCCTTCCTATGCCAAGATTGTTGTAGTCGATAATCAATTTGTCATTTTCAAAAATACTACCTATACGCAAGGCTGTCTGTGCTTCTTTAAAGGAATGCCCGATTTCCCTTACATTGCTGACGATAGAACCAATGCCAATCCAGGCCTTTACCATAATCTCCGTATTCAGTGTGTCTATGATAGCTTTGGCCGTCCTGTCAACCTCTTTTAAATCATCCTCACCTTTTAATTCTTTGATCAATACAGTGCTCTCGTCATCCAGTGCAATCACAAAATCCTTCATTTTTTTTGGGAAAAGGCTTTGTATTGCTTCGTAAGCTTCTACATCTTTCGCTCTTTCTGTCTTTATAAGAAATACAACTCTGTAAACATCAAAGGGAATATGAAGCTCCCTTGCTTTAAGCTGTATATCACCGGGTAGGATGTTATCGGTAATAATGTTTTTAAAAAAATTACTTTTGTCGAACTTTTCCTCGTAATAGTATCGAATGTTTGTAACGTTTACAGCCAGCATTGAAAGAAGCTGCTTGCTTTTCTCGTCTTCCATATCAATAAATACTATGAACTCGAGCCTGCCTTTTAGATAAATCTTCTTGAACAGCTGCCCTCCTACCTGACAGAAAAGCTTCTTACTTCTCAAAACTTCAGCGATCGCACAATGAGTACTTCCCGTTAAGGCCTCATCAGAGCATCCAAGTATCAGGCCTTTTCCATCCATGACGCCAAAATTACCGTCCATAAATTCCATTGTTTGGTTCATAAGACCTTGAAATAGCTTCACATTTACTCCTCCCGCCGGCTAATAATTCGTGCTAATCCCATGGAAATTATTATACTATAGTATTCAATAATATAAAAGAAAAAATCCCGAGAAGTCATTCTTCCCGAGATTTTTGAGTCGTTTTTTGTCAATTGACGATAGTCTTTTCGGTATCTTTATCGAAAAGATGAATTCTGTTGGTATCTAATGCAATTTTTATAGTATCGCCTGATCTGGTCTTTGTTCTTGCGTCAACCCTTGCCGTGCAGCTCACGTCATCAATGTACATATACAGTAATGTCTCTGAGCCAAGCATTTCAACAACTTCAACATTCGCTGTAACTATGCTGTCAGGCATGGATTCAAGATAAGACTGACCATCATGCATACACTCCGGCCTTATCCCCATTACTACTTCTTTACCTACATAATCTGTTCCTTCAATCTTCTTGGCCTTTGATTCAGGAAGCTTTATCTCGTTTCCGCCGAACTTCAGGAAATAATCCTCGTCCCGCTTGTCAACCGTAACATTGATGAAGTTCATCTGCGGACTTCCTATGAAGCCTGCAACAAACATATTGACCGGCTTATCATAAAGTGCGGTCGGAGAGTCTACCTGTTGAATAAAACCATCTTTCATAACAACGATTCTTGTACCCATGGTAAGGGCTTCTGTCTGGTCGTGAGTAACGTAAATAAAGGTTGTGTTGAGCTTCTGATGCAGCTTGGTGATTTCCAATCTCATCTGAACTCTCAGTTTTGCGTCAAGGTTGGAGAGCGGTTCGTCCATAAGGAAAACCTTAGGATTACGAACGATAGCACGGCCAAGAGCAACTCTCTGTCTCTGGCCACCTGAA
Source organism: uncultured Oscillospiraceae bacterium (assembly GCA_964592435.1). GTDB lineage: Bacteria > Bacillota > Clostridia > Acetivibrionales > DTU013 > JAAYBT01. The sequence continues at coordinate 7,457 of CAZQCL010000063.1, read as the reverse complement.
AGAGCCTTTGGCTTTCTGTCGAGCAGATGCTCAATTTCAAGAATTTTTGCCGCTTCGTGAACTCTTCTCTTTATTTCGTCCTTTGGGGTCTTCCGCAGCTTCAGACCAAATGCCATGTTGTCAAACACGGTCATATGTGGGTACAAAGCGTAGTTCTGGAAAACCATAGCGATGTCTCTGTCTTTTGGTTGAACATCATTGACGAGTCTGTCATCGATATATATCTCGCCCTCAGTAATCTCTTCAAGACCCGCAACCATTCTCAGAGTAGTCGTTTTGCCACAACCCGACGGTCCGACAAGGATAATGAACTCCTTATCCTCAATGTCCAGGTTAAAGTCACTTACCGCTGTAACGCCACCTTCAAATCTTTTGTAGATGTTCTTGAGCTTTACACTTGCCATTTTTTCCCCTCCCATACAGATATGGTTTGTAATGCTTCTATATAGTAATATAACATGTTGAAGTTTTTTCAACTAGTACACTTTTTAACAAAATTGAAAAAACTGTTTTAGTAACTTTGCATAATGCATTTTTTATAATTTGTTGCATTATTATTCATCCTGATGTATAATTATAAAATACTTAGCGATGCTTATCACAGTATTCATTACTGCACTGCACTGCCTCATATCCTGTGATATGATATATCCATTATTATTGAGTGCAAATCAGTGCATAATGGCGAAGAATAAGCAAGACCAAAGCGTAAGGGAAGGGTGTCTATATGGCAACAAAAGTTTTTGTGGATGGCCGGGAAGGAACCACAGGCCTGCAAATCGATGAGCGATTGCATACGCGCACGGACATTGAGATGATTTATATAGATCCTGAAAAAAGGAAGGATATCAGTGAAAGAAAAAGGCTTATAAATGAAGCGGATATTGTATTCCTGTGCCTACCGGATGATGCGGCAAAGGAATCGGTTTCACTTATAGAAAGCAACAGAACTCGGATCATTGACGCCAGTACGGCTCATAGAACAAATGACGCATGGGCCTACGGATTTCCCGAATTGAGCAATATGCACAGAGAAAAAATAAAGAATTCTTCCAGGGTTTCGGTACCCGGTTGTTATGCATCCGGATTTAATGCCCTCATGTTTCCATTAGTTAATGAAGGAATCGTTCCAAAGGATTATCCTGTAACCTGTCATGCAGTGTCAGGCTATAGCGGTGGCGGTAAAAAAAGAATCGCTGAGTATGCTGCGAATCCTACAGATGAATCCATAAAAAGCTCCAGGTTTTATGCATTGACTCTGCAGCATAAGCATATACCGGAGATGCAGAAGATATCAGGCCTCTCTCAGCCGCCCCTATTCACCCCGATAATAGGTGCCAATTATAAAGGCATGATAGTAGCAATACCTCTTTACACACGGCTTCTAGCCAACAAAAGCAGCGCAGCCTCTATAGCCGGTTTTTTTGAATCCTGGTACAAAGACCAACGTTTCATTAAGGTATTTCCCTTCAATTCGGAGGGTGGCACAGAGAACGGTTTTCTCAGCGCAACGGGCTGTAACGATACAAACACGCTTGAAATCTACGTTTCCGGCAATGATGACCACATACTGCTAACGGCAAGGCTGGATAACCTGGGCAAGGGCGCCTCGGGTGCCGCTGTTCAGTGTATGAACATTATGCTTGGGCTGGATGAATTTATTGGATTGGAGTGATATTAATTGATGGAAGAAATTATTAAAAAGGCGCAAATACTAATAGAGGCACTGCCATATATACAGAAGCTGCATGGTGCAACTGTTGTTATTAAATACGGCGGTAATGCAATGATTGATGAAGATTTGAAAAATAGTGTAATGGAAGACATCACACTGCTTAAGTTCATAGGGCTCAATCCCGTTATAGTGCATGGTGGTGGTCCCGACATTAATAAAACGCTTACCAGGCTTGATATTAAAAGTGAATTTGTAAACGGCCTGCGAGTGACAGGCGAAGAAACGATGGAAATTGCGCAGATGGTTCTGGTCGGAAAGACAAACAAGCAGATAGTTTCCATGATTAATAAAAAGGGCGGAAAAGCTGTAGGTCTTTGCGGCGTGGACGGAAATCTGATTGAATGTGAGCAATATAAACCTGTTGTTGGCGGCGAAGAAATAGACATTGGCTATGTTGGTAAGATTACTAACATAAACTCAAAGGTGTTGGAATTCATTGCAAAGGATGAATACATACCGGTTATTGCCCCCATAGGCGTAGGAAAAAACGGTCACAGCTACAATATTAACGCAGACACGGTAGCAGGAGAAGTCGCCATTGCATTGAAGGCTGAAAAGCTCATGCTTCTTACAGATGTAGAGGGAGTTAAAACGTCTGAGGACAGCAAAAGCGTCCTTTCAGCATTAACAGCAGATGAAGTGCATGACCTTATTGATAAGAATATCATCACCGACGGAATGATCCCGAAAGTGCTTGGCTGTCTGGAGGCACTTGACAAAGGCGTGGGCAGGACACATATTATGGATGGAAGAATACCCCACTGCATATTGCTGGAGATTTTCACCAATAAGGGCATCGGCACCATGATTATGCGCGAAAAGATACTATATCATAAAAATGAGAGATTGTGATGAGTCAGGCACTTCCAGTACCTGAACTGAATAGTTGATAAAATGTCTGATTAAGTAGCGATGGAATCTATCCGATATACATTTTGTGGATAATATTTATATATGTAAAGCATTCTAACGATTACTTTGTCTATTGTTTCAGCGGGAAGGTAATAAGGCGAAGAAGCAACGGCAGTAAACAAAACAATCACGCCGCTCAGTTCATAGAGTGCGATAACATAAGCAACAGGCAGCTTTCGGCTTATTTTTCCCATTTGGAGGATGAGGCTTCTAAAATTTACGCACAATACCTGAATGACTACAAGAACCGATACAAAAAATAATCTTAAATGCAATAAATAAATGTTGCATTTTTATGCATCCACATGTATAATTATGAATACTATAATAAAAGACTCGCGTCTTTGATTTAAAGGAGCTGGTGATATGAACCTGACTAAAATCATGGATATGGACTCCAACTACTATATGAATACTTTCGGCAAAAGAACGCCGGTGTGTTTTGAGTATGGTAAGGGAATGAAGCTGTACGACACGAATGGCTGCGAATATTACGACTTTCTGGCCGGCATAGCAGTCAATGCTCTCGGATATAGCCATCCGGCGCTTGTTGAGGCAGTGAAGTCCCAAACTGAAAAGCTCATCCACTGCTCAAGCCTGTACTATATAGAATCCCAGGCCAAGCTTGCTAAGCTGCTGGCAGAGAATTCATGCGTGGACCGTGTGTTCTTCGCAAACAGCGGTGCCGAAGCAAATGAGGGTGCCATCAAGCTGGCAAGAATCTATTTCAAAAAGAAAGGCTTTCCCGAGAAGTTCAGTATTATTACATTGAAGAAATCCTTCCATGGAAGGACACTTACAACAGTTGCCGCCACAGGGCAGGAAAAATATCAGAAGCCCTTTGCGCCCCTCATTCCTGGCTTCAAGCATGTGCCGCTCAACGACATTGACGCGCTAAAAGCCGCTTTGGATGAGGAAATCTGTGCAATAATGATGGAGCCCATACAGGGCGAAAGCGGAGTCTATCCCGCTGATATAGAGTATGTCAGGGCAGTAAGGAAGCTTTGTGACGAAAAGGGGCTGCTGCTGATATTTGATGAGATACAAACAGGGATAGGAAGAACAGGGAAACTGTTTGGCTATCAACATTTCGGGGTCGAGCCTGATATATTCACCCTCGCAAAGGCACTGGCCGGAGGGGTTCCTATCGGTGCGCTATGTGCAAAGGAACATATTGCATCTGCTTTTGAGCCGGGCGATCATGGCTCCACCTTCGGAGGCAACCCCCTTGCATGCTCGGCAGGTCTTGCCGTTCTGAACACTGTCATGGATGATAATCTTTGTGAAAATGCAAGAGATATGGGGCTTTATTTTAAAAACAGCCTGGAAAAAATAGCGGAAAAGCTCAGTATTGTATCCGAAATACGCGGCGTAGGTTTAATGATCGGTATTCAGCTGTCCTTGGACAAAGCCATGGAGATTAAGAACAAGCTGTTTGAAAGGGGCTTCCTTGTGGGAAGCATCGGAAGCAATATCCTCCGACTGCTCCCTCCGCTAATCGTAACAAAGGCCGATATTGATCTTTTTTCCACAGCTTTTGAGGAAGTACTTATATCTCTTTAGTCAGACAGAGATTATTTTAATTGAAAAATATATGATTCAATATATGACAAGTTGAGCAAGGAGTGCAAAATATGAAGTCAGTCTTAGTACTTGAAGATGGAACCTACTTCCCCGGCAAAGGCTTCGGCCAAAAGGGCGAGGTTGTCGGCCAAGTAGTCTTTAATACCTGCATGACAGGCTATCAGGAGATCATAACCAACCCGTCCAATAGTGGTCAAATTGTCGCAATGACCTATCCTTTGGTGGGAAACTACGGCTTTAATACTCAGGATAACGAATCCACGAAAGCCCATGTGGGCGGATTTATCGTTAAGGAGCTTTGTGATTATCCCAACAACTGGCGCAATTCTATTGGTACGAACGAGTACTTCCTGAAAAACAACATTATCGGACTCAAGGGGATTGATACCAGAGCACTAACGCAGCATATCCGCGACCGTGGAAGCATGTATGGTATTATTTCCACAGAACGGGGAAATGTTGACGTTTTGCTGGAAAAACTGGAGGAAAAGAAGCAAAGCCTGCCTAATCCTGTAATGGAAGTGACAGTAAAAGAACCCGTTCGTATTGCGGGGAAGGGCAAAAGAGTTGTAGTGCTTGATCTGGGAGTGAAGCATTCCATTATTAGATATTTGGAAATGCATCAATGCGATATGACCATTCTGCCTGCCTCCTCCACATTCGAAGATGTAATGGCTTGCAATCCCGATGGCATACTTGTGTCCAATGGCCCCGGCAATCCTAAAGACTTGCCTGAGATAAAGCAGCTGCTGCAAAAGCTTATCGGTAAAAAGCCCCTGTTCGGAATCAGTCTGGGGCATCAACTTCTCGGTCTGGCTCTTGGAGGCAACACATACAAGCTGAAATTCGGGCACCACGGAGCAAATTATCCTGTTAAGGATTTTATGACAGGGCGCTGCTACATTACAACGCAGAATCATAGTTATGCATTGGATAGTGAAATAGATGAAGATGTCCGGATTATGCAAATTAATATAAATGACAATACCGTCGAAGGATTCAGGCACAAAACCCTTCCCTTGCTCGGTGTTCAATACTATCCTGAAGCAGCAGCAGATCCGGGTGACGCTGCTTATGTTTTTGAAGATTTCATAAAGATGATGTAATTCATCGAGATCATTTGGGGAGGGTATATGCCTAAAAGAAATGACATAAAGAAAGTGCTGGTGATAGGATCCGGCCCTATAATTATCGGGCAAGCCGCCGAATTTGACTATTCAGGCACACAGGCATGCAAAGCTCTGAAGGAGGAGGGCATTGAAGTCGTCCTCGTAAACAGCAATCCTGCCACTATTATGACTGACAGCGATACTGCTGATAAAATTTATATAGAGCCTATCACATTGGACTTTGTTAAAAAAATAATTGAGCGGGAAAAGCCCGAGGGCATACTTGCCTCTCTTGGCGGCCAAACCGGACTCAATATGGCCGTTCAGCTTTCAAATGACGGAATACTGGATAGGTTGGCAATCGAGCTTCTCGGGACATCGCTGGCTTCCATCAGAAAAGCCGAAGACAGAGAGCTTTTCAAGCAGACCATGGAAGCGATTGATGAAAAGGTTCCTCACAGTGCCATTGTTAACACGCTGGAGAATGCGCTAAACTTTGCACAAAAGGCTGGTTTTCCGATTATCATACGCCCTGCCTATACCCTTGGCGGAACCGGCGGCGGCATTGCGGAAAACATGGAGGAATTTAAGTATATCTGCGGAAAAGGTCTGAAGCTCAGTATGATTCACCAGGTTTTACTGGAGCAGAGCGTAGCCGGTTGGAAGGAAATCGAATTTGAAGTAATGCGGGACGGCGCCGACAATTGCATTACTATTTGCAGCATGGAGAATCTTGACCCGGTGGGGGTTCATACAGGTGACAGTATTGTTGTGGCACCCTGCCAGACATTATCTGACATTGAGTACAGGATGCTTCGTACAGCCTCCATTAAAATAATCAGAGCTCTTGAAATAAAGGGTGGCTGCAATATTCAGTTTGCCCTGAATCCTAACAGCTACGAATATGTGGTCATCGAAGTCAATCCAAGAGTCAGCCGCTCCAGCGCTCTTGCTTCAAAGGCGACAGGCTACCCTATTGCACGGGTGACATCTAAGATTGCTATTGGCATGAACCTGGATGAAATAAGAAATTCCGTTACACACAGCACCTTCGCTTGTTTTGAACCGACGATTGACTATATTGTCACCAAGGTCCCCCGCTGGCCTTTTGATAAATTTACCTTTGCAGATCGCTCTCTGGGAACTCAGATGAAGGCAACCGGCGAGGTCATGGCTATTGGCAGAACCTTTGAAGAATCCTTGCTTAAAGCTATAGATTCACTGGATATCAAGCTCAACTACCAGCTTGGGCTTAAATTGTTTGACAATAAAACCGTGGATGAGCTGCTGGAGATTTTAAAGGCTCCCAGAGATGAGCGTATCTTTGCAATTTTTAAGGCGTTGCAGAAGGGTATTTCGGTGGATCAGATCGTATATCTAACCAAGGTGGACAGCTTTTTTATCCATAAGCTGCAGAATATCGTTCAGCTTGCTGACGAGGTAAAAAATGCAGGTATTGCCTGGCTGGATTATGACCTTTACATAAGGGCAAAGAAAATCGGTTTTGGGGACTCTTATATTGCAAACCTGGTAAATGTCCCTCTGGATACGGTGCTGGAGCTCAGAGAAAAATACCCCATCAAGCCTGTTTATAAAATTGTAGACACCTGCGCGGGAGAATTTGAAGCGGTCACCCCCTATTATTACTCTACATATGAGCAGCGGGATGATGTGATTGTTTCCGACAGGAAAAAGGTCCTTGTAATAGGTTCCGGCCCTATCAGGATCGGTCAGGGAATAGAATTCGACTACTGCAGCGTACGTTGTGCAAGGACCTTGAGAGAGCTTGGAATTGAATCCATCATTATTAATAACAATCCGGAAACAGTCAGCACCGATTTTGATACCTCTGACAAGCTTTACTTTGAGCCGCTGACCAAGGAGTGCGTCCTGGATATTATTGGTAAAGAAAAGCCCGAGGGCATTATAGTGCAATTCGGGGGGCAGACCTCCATCAATCTGGCAGAGGCGCTCCACAAGGATAATGTTAAGATACTCGGAACCTCGATAGAAAGCATTGACGTGGCCGAAGACAGGGATAAGTTCCTGAAGCTGCTGGAGGAGCTGGATATTCCGATTCCGGAAGGAAGCACAGCCTTTTCGGTCAAGCAGGCGCT
>CAZQCL010000062.1:0-9337 GCA_964592435.1 uncultured Oscillospiraceae bacterium | reverse complement strand
TGCCTTTATCGTCAACATGTTCAAGCATAGCTTTTAAAAGAACAGGCTTATAGGAGAAGCTCATATCCATGGTCTTTACCATTTCCATAAACTTGTCCTTCATATTGGCTGCCGTTATAAGGTCCCAACCAAACTTCTGGGCGTACTTCCGTACTGTGTCCTCCTTAAAATACTTAAAGGTCCGCTTGTCACCTACAGGCACCTCCAAATCGGGCTCTAGCCTTCCATCCCCCTTCTGTTCCCATAAATATCGACAAAAGAGTGCTGAACCGACAGGTATTGAGTTTTCTCCGGCCCGAAAACATCACAGAACACTTCTACAAATAAGTCTTCCGCTACGCTGGCAACACTTGTCACATACCTTACCTCTTGTTCCATCTCAACCTACTTTTCCAGGACTTCCTTCAACAGTAGCCTCTTTTCAAAAGCTCCGCGCTCATCAGCCTTCTTTATTCGAATGCTCTCAAACGTTTCTATATCAATGCCTTTATACTTAAGTATCGCATAAATAACTTCCACAAGGTCAGCTAGTTCCTCAGTGCTATCACTGGACAAGTACTCCTGCAACTCCTCCTCGAGCTTACTATCCAATAATTTCTTGTAATCTTTGCTTCCAAGCGTCTCAACCATAGCTGTTTTTCCGTCTTCTTCAATAATTTGCGGTATTTTATCTCTCACGAGCTTGTTATATGAAATAGCACTCAAAGACTATCACCTCTTTTTGAATTATGTTTCAATCTGTTTATGAACCATTCTGAGTAATAGGCCGGTATATCGGTCCTTCTGCTAACACTTAAAATCATAAGCCTATGTTCTTATTGCTGATATGTTTGAGCCGGGATGTTATTTCATTTCTTGGTAGTCTGATTGCTTGCCCATTATGCTTTTGTAGTTCTTCTAGACAAAGCTTATATTCATTTTCATTTATGTGCTTACCTGTAAACAACTGATCAAGAATACCTATCGTACCAAGAGAGTTTATATTTTCATTCTTTGCCGCATTTCGCAAAGCACCATCACCTGTTAATAAGATGATTTTTCTTTCTTTTGCAATTGCCAAAGCGATACAATCATATATGGAGAGTCTTGGATACCACAGACCAAATTTTTCTGCAAGACTGAATTCTTCTATTGTAAGCTCTACGCAAACTAGACCACACCGCAATAATTTTCCCCGTAAGTCTGCTGGAGAAAGCAATTCATCATAAATTGCATCAGAATTCATGATGTAAGTATATGGCAAGTAAAACGGTAGCTCAATATGACCTATAATAGAGAAATCGATCCATACATTTGTGTCGCTACTTATATATTCCATCACCTGTCCTCGCTGAAGCAGCAGTGAGAAAGGATTTCATCATATGGAATTTTGAGCAGCTCAGCTCCTCTCTGAATACTAATTTCATTTTCATTTATTGCACGATAAACTAGTTGAGCAAACAAAGTCGGAGCTTCCTTATCTATTCGGACCGGTTCATTTTTTCTCCACCCCGCTTTAGAGGCATTAATATAAAATTTTCTTGCCACGTTGGTGGAAATGATACCTGATATTTGCGCACGCTTAACAAGTAAAAACATGGAAATGCCATATTCTCTTGCTACTAATAGCATATCTTTCGAAATTGCAGTCCTGCGAATTCCAAGTTCTCTAATAGCATCATTCTTGGAGAAAAGTAAAGCACCACTGATTGCCGTCGCCAGTTCTTCAATCCTACGATCCTCCATATCATCCGGCCATTTGAACATTAAATGAGAAAGCTCATGTACAATGGTGGATCTGTTCCTTTCAGGGCTCATATTCTGATTGACAACAATATATGGGCGCCCGTTAACAAGACCATTCATTCCTGAAAACTTATCATTGTCAATATTACAAACATATAAGAGAATGCCCTTGTTTTCCAGAATTTCAGTTAAATTCTTTATAGGTCCATCATCAGCTAAATTCAAGTGTTTTCTAAGCAAAAGAGCATCATACTCATTATCGCTAGTAAGCTGCAATGCATTAGCAGGTGGTGCTTTGGGCAAGACATCCCCACCTAATATCTCTACAATAGTTATATATCGATTAAAATACTCCTCAACAGACTCCTTTACGAATTCCTGCTGGGTTAGAGAAAGTGTAGAGTTCTTCCTGAATTCTCCATGGCAAAATACTAGGTTTTCATTACGAACAGACAGAAAATCCGACACACGGACTCCGAGCACCGCCGCCATCTGTTTTAGTATAACCATATTGGGTTTTCTTTTCCCGTTTTCGTAGTTTGATATAGCCATTGGGGAGACATGAAGCTGCTCTGCCAATTCTTTCATAGACATCGAATTCTTTAAGCGATAGTACTTTAAATTCTTACTGAACATATATCTCACCTCTGTTTATATTATACCATATTAATAATAAAAGTAAACACCTTAAATATTCAATTATGGTTTTATCTGCCTAATACAGCTGCGTCTTATCTAATCGTCAGCTGCTCTGCCTCGTAAGAGAGCATAACTGACACCATTCTCGGTACCATTTCCCATGAAGAAAACACAAGTACCTTTGAATAATATTTATTTTTGTCAAACACACTTCTTGCCTTATAGTAATAGGATAGAAACTTCGTTTTGGTATTGATAATGCTTTTATATATAGAGCTGTCGCGTTCTACCGGTATGCCTTTTGTTTGAATTTTTACAACAATCTTTTGGCCTTGCACCGATATAATATAAAATTCACTCAGCTCTCTGAGCAACATTCCTTTAAACAATGTTTGTGTTTGCAGTGGCTGAAGTAGATCCTGTCGCTGCAAGGGAGCAATTTTCACTGTTTCTTCTGTTTTCAGTCCTTTCGCTTCCACTAGAATGTCATAGACATCTCCGCTTCTAACAATCTTTGCGCCTTTCATAGCATAGATAGCTTCTTTGAACGCTTTATCAATAGAATCTTGCACTGCATCCGTTAGTAACATTTCGGGTGCGGCTTCTATTTTTTCATACGAGCAATTTTCATCAGGAATAAAATCGTTAAAAAAGGTTTTAAATCCGACGCAGTTTGGTTTGTACTTGAGCTTAAGTAAAAACTCCACATTTCTGTGAAATGCATTATGAGAAGCATTGGCGGAGCCTATGTAAAGGTAATTGCCCTCATTTGTTATAGTAAAATACAGTTTTGCATGTATGTCCTGCTTTATACCAAATTCGTTGTCATTAAGAATATCTTTTGTGATGTAAACACTATCAAAACTATTTATCACCAAAGGACTAACCGATGCCCTTCTCGTAACTAAAACCTTATTATACGGACATTTTGACAACTCTCCAATTATATCATCACTCAAAAAAGGTGAAGCAATAAAAATATCATATTTGCTGTTGAAAAGCTTGGTATTTTCCTTATCGTAACCTGCTAAACCAAGTGGAAGGAACTCATAGTCTTCAAAGGGGTGTTCAATATCGAACGTCATAACATGTAAAATATCATCTGCAAGCTCAACAATTTTCTGTTTCTTTTCTTTATTTGCATACCCGCTTACGAAGGTCAACATATCAGCAAGGGGTTTGTTCTTATTACGTTTTACCCGTGTAATCTCGCCCTGCATTGAAACACACAGGTCGATGCTATTATCAAAGGTCAAATTGCGGCTAAGCACAAGGACCCTTATGTAGGAATGCCCGTCATCATCTATATATTTTATGAACCACATTTTTGGGTGGAAGTTTTCTCTGCTCGGAAGTTTTATTTCAAATACGCTGTTTTCTAAAAGCGAGTAGACACTTTGAATTTTCTGAGGCAGCGCAATACTTCCTGCATTGCAGAAGATTGCGAGGCTATCACTGCTTTTACGAATTGCTTCCAGCAGGTAGAAAGGACTTCGCATTAGTTCTGAATCGGCTTCATCCAGCAACCCCAACGACACCGGTATACCGAGTAACGCCTCAAGATCAAGAGAATAGGTGAGGCCTACTGCAAAATCCAGCTTATACCCAATCTCCGGCTGCAATAGCTCACTGTAACTATATCTGTTATGCGCTGTATCAAACATTGCCATACCTATCTCTCCAATCCTTTGATGATATCGTCTATGATAGTTTTTGCTGTCCCAAATCGATAATCAAGTCTGTAATAATGCACCGGTCTGTCATAACTATACTGATACTCTTTAGGCTTGCAAAGCTTGGCACGATCTGCCTTAACGGCTTTTTCTCTTGCAATGATTAATTCATCCATCGTCTGCATATCATCTTCATAAACACTATCAAAAAAGTTCTTGCAGAACTTTTTTGTTGGATAGTTACACGAAATGCGATCCAAAACTACATCAAGATCAAAACCTCGATTCTCCTTAAACATGTTTCTCCATAAATTGAACTCATCCATCATATCTTCATCCTGATAATTGGAGAAAATAATATTATATCGGTAGTGTGCACCTATAATAAAATCCGAAAAATCCTTTGCAAGAAGATAGTCACGCCTCAATTCATCCGGCAAAATATCCGCAGGGATCTCATCAAAGCTGTTACAGTTAAGCCTATTTTTTATCAAGAAAGCAAGAAGAGTATTTTTAGTCATTGCTGCTTTAGTAATTTTATCTGCCAAAAATTCTGCTTCTTTGCGAGTAAGATTGATTGTGGCTGCTTTTTCAAAATCATAGCCTGGAGAAATAGGAGAAAACAAACCGTCGGCATTATTAATGGCATTATCATTTAAGAACATCGAAAGATTATCTTGCACCGCATTCCATAGGATATTGATATTGCTGTATCCATAAAGTGTTTGAAAGTGAACTTCCAGGATTTCTCTAATGCCATCCTTACCTTCATCCAAGTCAACAATGTCATGAAATGACGAAGTAGAAACGTTTATCATTTCGCTTTCTGAGTTCGCTAATTCGTCGTTACATTTATCAGTAGTTTGTCTGTCTGATGAAAAAAAGCGTTCAAGCGCAGCCAATGCCGCCGTAAATTGGTTGTGGCGTGTGCTATTAGCATTGACGAAGCTGCTGTCATTACTTAGCATTGATATGTATTTACGAACGGCTTCCAGTTGGTTACTCGAATCTGCTACTGCCTTTTGTGCCAAAGCAGTATAGTTGCAGAATATTTGTGATGTTGCCCTTCGGTAGATATCTGCTGTCCTTTTAGCGTAATTCTCATGATCTAACCATTTTTTAAATTCTTTCTCTACTTTACAGTCCCAAATGTTAAAGCTACGTTCGCTTGGAGTCGAAATCTTCTCAATTTTAGAATTTTGGGTTTTTGAAGTTTCTTTTTTTTCAGTTTCCAACAAAGAATAAATCCTTTTGCCTTCATCATTTCTCTCAAAGTGAAAGCAAGGAACTGCAACTCTATGTTTTTCTGAATAGCTTGAATTGTCACAAGCGCTCTCAATAGTATTACGGACAACGTTAATCGGATTTTGGGCTCCAAAAACGTATAAACCTTGCTCGATTATCTCGTCATAAATCTCACCAGCAGTCAAAGGTCGCAGTTCAGCCGAAAGCATATTAATAGCTGCGTCTTTGATAGTTAAGGTGCAGTTTGCCGTTCAGTAGAAGATGGTGCATCCTCGTCAAAGGTTATTGGTTGAAGAGCGGACTTTGATTTCAAGAACTTTAAAAACAGCTGACCATCTTTCATAAATGCTATATAAGTTTTTTTGTCCATTATCCGAAAAAACTTATTGTCTCGCGACTTTTTATAAACATCGTAAAAAGCAGATGGTCTCGTTATTTCCCATAAAGAAGAAAAAGCAATCTTCCTTTTTTGCAGCTGCTCCGAAGCACTATCGAGCGACGATATGATGGTGTTTGGATCAATTTGCTTCTTATATTCGGTAGAAATCCAAGCACAAAAAGCCGCTTTGACAGTTTCAACAGTATTTAATTGCAAATCAAACTCAATTGTCATTTGCTGTTTCTCTCCATTACATGATAACAATTCGTTTTTTCGCGCTTTTTATCCGATGTGCCTCTGGGACAAATCCAACCCCTACCCCAAGTAAACACTCTCATTATGCCATTCTAAGTAATGCGGGTCTGGCAGCTGTTCTCTTCTTTCCGGCAGAATAATAAGCTTGCTGCCATGGTGAGCATAGTACTCCCTGCCGTTTCCAAAGTCCTCTTTGATACGGCGACTTACTTCAACATTTAATTCCTTATCAATCGTTATGTATCCCCGATCAAACAATGTATGAAAATCTCTTCTGAGCAGAAGCCCATTGCTGATTTCATGTGGTCCCTCAAGACTATAGGGCTTAATATGGGCTGCCTCTAAGACCGGCAATGTTTTTTCACCAGTTATCGCGCATCTTCTATGGTATGCATCTGTAATAAGAACTTTGAAAGCTCCCTGCCCTATTCTTGGCTTAATCCTTTGTTCTTCACCATATCTATCATTTACATAGTCTTCGCTGAATATGTTTTCACGAAATCTCTGCTTATGCAACACTCCCTCTAGTTGTTGATATAATCGTCCCCCATAGTATTCTAAAGTGTCGTACATTTTACCTTGTACAATGCTTCTGTTCCAATTCTCTGGAGCAGGAATCCAGTCGTCTTCATCAAAATAAAAGGGCATCGATAGGATAATACAACCTATCTGGGGATCCGGATCAGATAAACGGTTTGACTTTCTATATTTATATACCCTGCTATTCAGTTCAAAAAGGTTCCTTGCCCCATTACCTATTCCAAAGGCTTCCCAGGCTAATGAAGATGGTAATATTGAAAACTTTAGAAAAAATCCACCGCCGACAATATAATCTTGAGGACTATGCAATTTGAATAAAAACAAATCGCCCTCGTCCAGGGCTTTGAAATTTGTTCTTCCTCCCGGTTTCCAGAAGTTCACTTCGTCACAGTTTGCCTTCTTTAAAGTTTTGAACCAATCATAATCGGTAATCCCGACATACATCTTCAATCGCATCACCAGATTCAATTATACCACAAATATCGACAATTTTTAGGAGCTTTTTATCGAGCAGTAAAGAAAGAGAAGATAATATGAAAAGATTATTAAGGCATTTAATCATTACCAAATAATCTAGTTCTAAGCCCATCGAAAATATACATGAATTCACTTTCAACATTGGCAAAATCTCTTTGCGAGAAATCATACTCCATATGCTTTTCAGGCTGGGTATCGGACAATGCAACATCCATATCTCTTGCTTCCACTTCCACATGTAATAATATTATCTATCATTAACCTACTTGTGCACCATTATGAGATATCTTCAATAAAATCTCGGCGACGACCATAGCATCATAAAGGTCTCTATGCTCATTCCGATTTATAACACCTATATGTCGGGCAACAGTATTTAGTTTGTGATTATCTAATCCCGGAAAATGCCTTCGAGCTAAGGAAAGGTGTTATTGGTGATACCATTCTGCTGGTACCAAAGCATATTCGCCTTGACTTATACTGGAAATCGTGCTACGCTATTATGTAAAAGTGTGATAATTTTACGCAAATTGTATATAATAATGTGATTGACGAGGTGATATTATGGAAAGATTGATTATGCAAAAGCTCTTGGACTGGAAAAACTCTAAGTACCGAAAGCCTCTTGTTTTAAATGGCGTGCGCCAGGTGGGCAAGACTTGGCTTCTCAAAGAGTTTTCCAGGCAGTATTATAAGAATATCGCCTACTTTAACTTCGAAGAGCACCCGGAATATAGACAGTTTTTTGAAAGCACCAAGGATGTGGAGCGTATTCTGCAAAACCTGGTGATGGCAAGCGGTGAAGTAATTAGAGTAGATAACCCTGAGGATACACTCATTGTCTTTGATGAGATACAGGAATGTCCTAATGCTCTAAATACACTAAAGTATTTCTGCGAAAACACGCCTCACTATCACGTAGCTTGTGCTGGCTCTCTTTTGGGCATCGCCCTATCCAGGCCTGCATCTTTTCCAGTTGGCAAAGTTGACTTTCTAGAAATCATGCCGATGACTTTTACCGAGTTCCTAATGGCTAACGGTGATGGCAACTATGCTGCTTATATGGACAGCATAGAGAGGGTTGAGCCCATCCCGGAGGCTTTTTTCAATCCATTATACGAAAAGCTTAAAATGTATTTTATTACTGGCGGCATGCCGGAATCTGTTCGAGCATGGACTCAAGACCGGGATGTTGAGCTTATGCAGCAGGTACTGTTCAATATTCTTGGAGCATACGAGCGAGATTTTGCCAAGCATCCTGACCCCAGGGACTTCCCGAAGATATCGCTAATCTGGAGATCAATTCCTTCCCAACTGGCAAGAGAAAACAAAAAATTCATCTATAAGGCCATAAAAGAAGGGGCAAGAGCCAGAGAATACGAGGATGCTCTGCAATGGCTTTGTGATGCCAACCTGACATATAAGATATACCGAAGCACTGGACCGGGATTGCCTATTTCGGCGTACGATGATTTATCTGCCTTCAAGCTATATATGGCAGATGTTGGCCTGTTGCGCCGTTTGTCTCTTTTAGCCCCGTCTGCTTTCGGTGAAGGCAACAGGTTATTTGTTGAGTTCAAGGGTGCTTTAAGCGAGAACTATGTCCTGCAGGCGCTTCAAAACCAGTTTGAAGCCACTCCCCGCTATTGGACTATGGATAACCCCAGATATGAAATAGACTTTCTTATCCAAAGAGAAAATGATATTTTCCCCATTGAGGTAAAATCGGAAAGCAATGTGGAAAGCAGAAGTTTGAAGAAGTACAAGGAAAAGTACGGTGATAAGGTAAAGCTCCGTATTCGTTTTTCATTGAGCAACCTTCGTCTTGACAATGATTTGTTAAATATCCCACTGTTTATGGCGGATTGTACCGATAGACTGATTGGGATGGCTCTGGAGCAGCTGTAAACTAATATATGTTATAATTATGCTTAACTGGTTATAAGAATCGAGTAGAAAGAAAGAGAAAATAAACGGACGAGGCATTTCTGGCGAGAGAGATTCATGGAGGCGAAATGTCTGACTCCTCTAGAAAACATTCCTAAATTTTCCAACTCCTTGACTTAATTAGGTTTTGTGCTATCATTATGAATGCAGTTTATAATCACGACATCTCCGAATTAACAATAAACGGGGGATCCATTTATTGGGGTGAATCCTCTTCTAAGGTAGGGCAACTTGGGTGCCCGAACCCGTCAGCTAACCTCGTAGGAGCAGTCCAAGCGTTGTGTCTAGTCAATAAACTCGACCTGCGCTTTTTTTGCGCGCTTAAAAGTTCTTAAAAGACTAAGCTTTTACTTAGTAATATTACTTATAGGGTGATTTTTTAAGAGAATGGCGGCTACAGAGCGGGTGTGTAAGAGACTGGATGTTGCAGTTAGAAGGGCATCCAGGGAGGTAGTTC
>CAZQCL010000061.1:0-9493 GCA_964592435.1 uncultured Oscillospiraceae bacterium | reverse complement strand
TATGAGTGTTGCTACAATAGGCGCTTTCTTTATTGGTGAATATCCCGAAGGTGTAGCTGTCATGCTGTTCTATCTGGTTGGTGAGCTTTTCCAGGGTATGGCAGTGGATCATTCCAGAAAATCAATAAGCTCATTAATGGATATAAGACCTGACTATGCAAATCTAAAAGCAGGAGATGAGCTGAAAAAAGTTTCTCCTGAAGATGTAAGTATTGGCGATATTATAGTTGTAAAGCCGGGAGAAAAGGTTCCGCTGGACGGCAAGGTTATAGAAGGAACTTCAATGGTTGATACATCTGCATTAACAGGTGAATCCCTTCCACGTGAATTGGAGCCGGGAAAAACTGCTTT
This sequence comes from uncultured Oscillospiraceae bacterium, assembly GCA_964592435.1. GTDB lineage: Bacteria > Bacillota > Clostridia > Acetivibrionales > DTU013 > JAAYBT01. The sequence continues at coordinate 9,142 of CAZQCL010000061.1, read as the reverse complement.
AAGCGGGTTTATTAATAAAAACGGTGTCCTAACGGTTGAAGTAACAAAAGATTATGGTGAATCAACCGTGTCCAGGATTTTGGATCTGGTCCAAAATGCCAGTAGCAGAAAAGCTCCAACTGAACTGTTTATTACTAAGTTTGCAAGGTATTATACTCCGGTCGTAGTTTTCGGAGCCTTAGCACTCGCTATTATACCACCTTTGATAATTCAGGCTGCGACCTTTTCCGAATGGATTTATAGAGCTTTGGTATTCTTAGTAATATCTTGCCCATGTGCATTAGTAATTTCAATACCTTTGGGATTCTTCGGGGGTATCGGAGGAGCTTCAAAAAGGGGTATATTGGTAAAGGGCAGCAACTACCTGGAAGCTTTGAACAACGTTGAAACGATTGTTTTTGACAAGACAGGCACATTAACCAAAGGAGTGTTCAAAGTTACCGGAACAAATCCGCGACTGCAATTAAGATTGCAAAAAGAACAAGGATGATTGTATATCAAAATATTGCTTTTGCGTTAGGAGCTAAAGCCATTTTCCTTTTATTAGGGGCATTTGGAGTAGCATCAATGTGGGAAGCGGTCTTTGCTGATGTGGGAGTTGCGATTCTTGCAATTCTTAACGCAATGAGAGTAATGAATACGAAAAGCATATAGGTTTATAACTCTTTTATGGTGCGACAGGGAGCAAGATGTGTTACTCTAGTGACAGAGGGGGTTCGTAGCATATGAGAATAAAGAAAATTACAATTGTAGGCATGGGTGCATTAGGAGTAATGTATGGTGACTTTTTTACCAGGATGTTAGGAAAAGAGTGCATCGAATTTGTAGCAAATCAAGAAAGGATAAATGCATTCAAAGAGGAAGGGATTTTTTGCAACGGGCGTTCGTGTAGCTTTACACTTGTGGACGAGGAAGAAACGGACAGGCCGGCAGACTTGCTTATATTTGCAGTGAAAGCAACCGGGCTTGAAGCAGCAATTCAGACGGTTAGGAATAGGGTATCAAAAAATACGATTATTATGTCCCTATTAAACGGAATATCCAGTGAAGAAATCATAGGGAAAGCTTATGGAAAGGAAAAGGTAGTTCATTGTGTTGTCCAGGGAATGGATGCAACTAAAACAAAAAATAAAGTAACATACTCTCAATTTGGCCAATTTTGCATAGGAATAGCAGAAGAAAGTGATGATAAAAAGCAGAAATTACAGGCTGTGGTTGATTTGTTCAATAAGATGGAAATGCCTTATACATTAGAGAAGGATATCATTCGTAGAATGTGGAGCAAATTTATGGTTAATGTCGGGGTAAATCAAGCAGTTATGATATATGAGGGAACCTATGGGACAGTTCAAAAGCCGGGTGAAGCACGGGACTTGATGCAGAATGCCATGAAGGAAGTAATTATATTAGCACAAAAAGAAAAGGTAAATGTAACTCAAGAGGATTTTGATGGTTATATAAAGCTTATTGATGGCATGAATCCGAATGGGATGCCATCCATGAGACAGGATGGTTTAGCACATAGGAAGTCAGAGGTTGAAATATTCGCAGGCACAGTAATTGCTTTGGCAAATAGGCATAGGATAGATGTACCTGTAAATAAGAAGATTTATGAGCTTGTTATGAAAATGGAAAGCGAATGGCACTAGACATAAATCATGTACAGGAGGGAGAAAGAACAATGTCATATGCAAATGTAAAGAAATTTTTTGAGGATGTTGAATTAGGTGAGCGTGTAAAAGTGCTGGAGCAATCCAGCGCAACGGTTCAAATGGCTGCAGATGCAGTTGGATGCGAAACGAAGCAAATTGCAAAAACACTGTCCTTCCTGGTGGACGATTTGCCGATTCTGATTGTAGCAGCGGGAAATGCCAGGATTGACAATCAAAAATATAAAGCCGCATTTCTTCAAAAGTCAAAAATGATTCCCGGAGAGTTAGTGGAGAAATATGTTGGACATAATCCAGGCGGTGTATGCCCCTTTGCGGTTGAGCCTAATGTCCCAATCTATCTGGATGTTTCTCTTAAGCAAAATGAAGTAGTATATCCGGCAGCTGGCAGTGAAAATAGCGTTGTTGAATTAACAATAGAAGAATTAGAGCGCCACTCAGCCTTTAAGGATTGGGTAGATGTCTGTAAAGTGGTGTAGATGTTTTAATGCAAATTAATGATATAATGAATTAATGCAAAAAGGAAAGGGATAATGTACTATGAAATTCGATATCGAATTAGTAGGTAAAATAGGATCAATGGCTTTAGTCCGTGAGGCCGAGCATGATATTAATTATAACGTTTTTAGTCGTATTGGCAGCGAGCTGCGCCCAGGAATGATTTGGGTTAGCTCTGGAGCGGTAGAAATAGGACGCTTAGATTATATAAAACGAACAGGCTGCGAGTTAGCAGGTCCCAAAAGTGATATCATGACTGACTACTCGGCTCAGGGGCAAGCAATACTGATGGGGGAGTACCGGCGCTATATTCCGGCAAAATACTCTGTCCGACAACTGTTAGTGGAACACACGCATTTTAATGATCCCGAAAAAAGAGAGCATATCCATCAATTCCTGCTGCGTTGTGTAATGCAGGACGCTGTGCCTATTGTAAATTACAATGATACAGTCAGCTTCGAAGAAAACCGACGTTGGGAATTAAAACAGCTTCAAAGCAATGGTTATAAGGATATTGTGGAGTGCATTGACAACGATGAGACTGCTTCAGTAATCTCTACATTAGTCCATCCAAAATACCTGCTTATTCTTACTTCTGTTGATGGGATTTATACGGATTTGAATGATTTAACTACCCTAGTTGAACGGGTAGAAGGGAAGGATGCAGACGAAGTTATTATGCACATTGATGAGCTGCAAAAAAATTGTATAGGTGCGAGTCGTTCCGGTGCAGGAGGGGCTAAAGCCAAATTGGAATTTATAAAGGAGCCGATTCAACAAGGAACAACAGTAATAATTGCGAATTCTCGATACCGGATTTCAAACATTATTTCCGGTAGCTGCCCACGGACGATTTTCCGTACCAGATGATGCAAATAAATCGAGCAATTTCTTTCCGTTCATGAAATCGCTCGATATATTGTAAGAATCGTTCAACTGGCAAATATCGTACCGACAGTATCCTTTTGGATAAGTTTATGGCTTTTTATAATAGTCTTGAAAGAGATGATATAGATATAATGCTTGAAGTAAAGGATAAAAATTTGTCGGCGGTAAATTGTATAAGCAGCCTTTCACTGGAGGACACTAAATAGCAGTTGCTAAAAAGGGGTGGTGTGATGAAGCTGTTTATGCCTCAACGAGTCATATTTGAACCTGTCAGTCTCGAATATCCATTGGGGAAGGAAATCTATAAGTTTTTTCAAAATAAACCTGTAGAAATAATCAAGGCCACAGCAAGGAATGCAGCGCGGTTTATTCCAGGTAAAACGCCTGTTGAGAAATATGCCAATTCCAAAAGAACTATTCTGATTACAATAAATAAAAACAATAAGCTTGATGTATGCAGGCCTTCTGCGGATTACCAGTTTTCTTTTGTGAGTAATTGTCCCGGAAACTGTGAATATTGTTATCTGCAGACTACTCAAGGCGCTAAGCCGTATATAAAAGTTTTCGTAAATCTGGAAGATATTTTTAGTACAATAAAAGACCATATAAAGCAAAACAAAGAGGCGGTTACTACTTTTGAGGCCGCAAGTCTGGGAGATCCTCTGGCGTTAGAGCATATTACAGGAAGTCTTGCAAAGACCATTGAGTTTTTCGCCGGGCTTGAAAACGGAAGACTCAGGGTAGTAACAAAATATAATAATGTTGATTCTCTTTTAAGGCTGGAGCATAATAAACACACACATTTTAGAATAAGTATAAATTCCAGCTATGTTCTTGATAATTTCGAACATAATACCGGAACCCTGGACGAGAGGATAGAGGCCATAGTTAAGCTTGCAGATGCCGGTTATCCTATTGGCTTCATCGTGGCTCCGATAATGACATATGATAATTGGAAGGAAGAGTATGCTTTGCTCTTTGATAAATTGGAAGACCGTTTGGGAACCGAGCTTTGCCGGAAAGAATTAGTATTTGAGTTGATTCAGCATAGATTTACGGCTGTTGCGAAAGAGCTTATTCTTCAGCGATTTCCCAAAACAAAGCTGGATATGGAAGAGGAAAACAGAGCACTCAAATGGGGAAGATTTGGAAGGTTTAAATATGTATACAACAAGGAACAGGCAAATGAAATTAAAGAGTACTTATCAGCTTTGATTACTGACAAATTTCCAAAATCAGAGATTAAATATTTCACATAAAGGATCAGATTGCCGGGGACAGGCAGCGGATTGCGGAGGTTAAAGCGTTGGAAGCGCAAATCAACCCACTATGCCGTTTGCTTAGATTGAAGTACAGGCTAAAGTACGCTACAATGGATTAGGGGGGAAAAAGATTGAAGTTTATTTCATGGAATATTGATTCATTAAATGCGGCATTAATAGGTGATTCTGTACGTGCCCAATTATCAAAAGCTGTATTAAATACGATTATAGAACATAACCCGCAGATCATTGCCATACAGGAAACGAAGCTATCAAGTGATGGCCCTACTAAAAAGCACTTAGAAATCTTGTGGGATAGGTTTCCGGATTATGAAATCGTTTGGAATAGTTCAGTAGAACCGGCGCGCAAGGGTTATGCAGGTACCATGTTTTTATATAGGAATGATCTAGCACCATCCATTACCTTTCCGGAAATTGGAGCACCGGGCACCATGGATGCTGAAGGTCGTATCATTACATTAGAACTTGCTGATTTCTACCTGACACAAGTATATACGCCGAATGCAGGAGATGGTTTGAATCGCTTAGACGATCGCCAAATTTGGGATATAAAATATGCCGATTATTTAGCAGGTCTGGATCAAGTGAAACCAGTCATTGCAACAGGCGACTTTAACGTAGCGCATAAGGAAATAGATTTGGCCCATCCTAATAGTAACCGTCGTTCAGCAGGCTTTACTGATGAGGAACGCCAGGGTTTTACTAATCTATTAGCAAAGGGTTTTACAGATACCTTTCGCTATATTCATGGTGATGTGACTGGGATTTATTCCTGGTGGGCACAGCGTGCTAAAACAAGCAAAATCAATAATTCCGGTTGGAGGATTGATTACTGGATAGTAAGTGATCGCATTGCAGATAGAGTAAGCAAATCTGAAATGATTGATTCAGGCCAAAGGCAAGACCACACTCCAATATTACTCGAATTAGATTTGTGATATTATATCTAGCAAAATAGTCAGTAGTTTTTTGCAATTAATTAACAAACTTTTTATAATAAATAATTATATTAAAAGTTGACATACAGAACATATAAACAGAACAAATAAATAGTAATTCAATGAGCGGAGGTAAAATCATAGTGAAATCATTATATGATGTTTGCAAACCTAGGATAAGTGTGTTTGACGAGTCCAAAAGAGATGATACCCTAGATTTATCAAATTTATTAGATGGTTCAATCAATGGAGAAGAGTTCTTTGAAGAAACTCAAAATATTCTATCTATTTTTGTTTTAAAAGCTGGTCTGAGTTTTAATGGCCGGGTGGCAGGGATACCGAAGGTATTCTTAATGCCTTTGTTTGGAATATGGGAAGTCCTTTTTGGTTCTTCCCATATTCGCGATTCTCCTATATTTGACGTGATATGAATAGCTTACGCAGTACTTTCAGCAAGTTCTAGTTCATTATGGCTGGCTTCTCTATCTCGTATAATAATCTCTAACATGGTCTCTCCAAGGCGCTCCAATGTCCTGCCTTCGGCCCGCAAATCACGGTCTAATGCAGCTGACGCCATGTCAATTATTGCAGTACAAATAGGGGTGTCGACTTCAAGTTTTAACCCGAGTGTTTCAAGAAGAACAAGCCCTTGGGGTACATCCTCCGAAAGATATCTGGAATCAACTTCAGTAGGTCCCTTGGCGCGTGTGGGCATCCCGGCATACCAGAAGAAAACTTCTTTTGCATCCCGAGAATCATCTAAGGTGTTGCGATGTTTACAGGCCGCCACATAAGAAATACGCCTACTGCCCAATTCCTCAAGAACATCCATTTTTTCGTTATCTAGTGCTTCTAAAATCCGCCAAACACTAGGGGTAAAAACCTCGTGATACATACAATAATCACCTTCGGTTTTTTCAATGCGGGGTATGCTCATCAAAGCTCCAACAGTATGGACAATTAGATTAGGATTATGAAGTGCAGCTTCAATTACCGAGGGTAGATAAGCAAATGGGAATCCAAGCTGATCCAGAACATACTGAGCCTCTTGCGTACGCTTCGCAGGATAGACACCAAGCGGGTTGCGCACATTACGAAAACCAATCTTTACTGTTCCCGGTTTACTGATTCTACAGTCAAGAAAAGAACTCTGCGCTTCGACAATGGTTAAATCAATATCAGAGCAACGCTTCAGCACATAGGCAGTAGAGAGGTATCCAGGGTTCAGCAGAAGAATTTGACCATCCCGAAGATAAGGTTTTATGCGTTTGATTAAACCTTCGTGATAATTGGTTTGTATGTAGACAATCACGACCTCACTTTGGCTCAGGCGGGATATGTCTCTTGTGATATGTTTAATCTTAGCAGTTACTGCTTTACCGTTTTCAATAAGATTAACAAGGCCACCATTTTGCAAAAGAAAATTGAAATTCTTATCATGCATAGCATGGGATGTTTTGATCAAGGTCACCTCATGACCCTTGTGGCTTAATTCTGCTGCTACAGCCGTACCGCCATTACCGGCGCCTAAAATAGAGATATTCATTTTATCATCCTTCCTTAAGTTATATTTATAATTGATTTATATTATTATTCCGCAAATTCTGGTTTATTTAAAAATATTGTATCCAAGATTGACTCTGTCAGATCCCCAAAGATGGGACCACAGCTTACCTGATTCATTCCGGGAGCACCATTGTATTCGATAAATACAGGATCCCCAACTTCATCTATAGAAAAATCCCAACCTATAATTCGAAAGTGGGGGATGCATTTGTGGGCTCTGCTAATGGCTGACAAGACCCGATCAAATGAGGGAATCGCTATATCAGCAAAAACTGTTCCACTGGGGTGGCTTTTTGTCCATTGTGATTGCTTGTTTATTGCCTTTTCTCCAAGCTGTCCACCGGGATAAACAGGGCAGGCAAGGCCACCGGCTGAAACATTATCGAGGCGTGAGCCTCCCACACCCATACGCAATATTGACGAGGAAATATGGACCTGACCCCGAAATAAAAATGAAATCACGCGGATGGTGTTTAGCGAGTCTGGATGTATGGCTTTCAAAACTTCATGCTGAGTCGCAACTGCCTGAACTATATAGTTTGTACCAAAGGATTCCATCAAATTTTGGATATCCGGATTATAACTGGCATCCCTATTTCTATCATAGAAAAAAATATCGACACCTTCTCCACTATGTATTGCAGGCTTAATTACAAAGCTTTCTTCTGAATTTAAAAGATTTTTTGCCTGATTGAAGCTGATAATATTATCCGCACCGTCATAAAAACAGTGATTACTACTTTTAAGGATAGTAGACGGCTGTTTTAGATAAGGAAACAGCTGCCCATAGAAACATTTATCCGTGTATGCATTTCGAAAACTAGGTTTGTTAAGTGCCGGATAAATTTTTTGCCAATAAATATCTTCCGGTATATAGCGAGGATCATATTCCCCATTTTTAAAACAATAAAGGTCATACCACATTTTACCGGGTCTAATGCCATATTTGTTCCAGAAAGCAAGTACTTGAGAACGGAAAAGATTATTGCTGCCTCGATAGCCTCCGTCTATAGCTGTAAGCTGGCGCCGACAAGCCTTTCGGGCTGACATTGCCTCCATAAAAAGATCAACATTCTGATAAATAGTTCGGCAAAATTTCTCCCAGTTTCCAACCTGATTAATTTTCATTTTCATACCGGCAACAGTTCTTTTCATGCTGTTTTCTCAAATATTTGTTTTATATTTTTTCTTCCGAGGCGGTCAACAGTCCTACCTTCTAATCGCAAATCTCGGTCTACGGCAGCAGAGGCTATATCAATCAAGGAGCTGCAAATGGGGGTATCTATCTGACATTCTAATCCTAATGCTTCAAGCAGAACTAACCCCTGAGGTACGTCCTCAGAGATAAAGCGGGAATCAACTACTGTTGGCCCTTTTAATGGATTCGGCATATTAGCATACCAGAAAAAAACTTCTTTCGCATCACGGGTATCATCTAGTGTATTACGGTACTTACAAGCATCCACATAGGGAATACGCTTGCTACCCAACTTCTCTAGAACATCCATTTTCTCACTGTCTAATGCTTCTAAAATTCTCCAAACACTGGGGGTGAAAACTTCTCTATACATATAATATTCCCCCTTGGTCTTTTCAATACGGGGTATGCTCATAATCGCCCCAACTGTATGCACAATAAGATTGGGGTTGTGCAGGGCAGCTTCAATAACAGAGGGGAGATAAGTAAAGGGGAATCCAAGCTGGTCAAGTATCTCCTGACTTTTCTGCTTATCTTCTATAGGGTAAACACCAAGTGGGTTCCGTACATTACGAAAACTAATATTTACTGTTCCCGGCTCACTAATTCTACAATCTATAAAAGAGCTTTGTGCCTCCACAATAGTTAGATTGATGTCCGAGCAATGCTTTAGCACATAAGCTGTAGAAAGATATCCCGGATTGAGCATGAGAATTTGCCCATCCCGAAGATAAGGGCGCATACGCTTTATAAGACTTTCGTGATAGTTTGTTTGTATATATATAATGATTACATCGCTATCACTTAGACGTGATAAGTCACGAGTTACATGATTTATTTTGGCTAATCGTGTTTTCCCTTTTTCCTTAAGGTGAACTTTACCGCCATTTTTAAGCAGATAATTAAAGTTTCTATTGTGCATAGAATAAGACGTTTTAATCAATGCAACATCATGACCACGCAAACATAAATCAGCTGCAATAGCTGTACCGGCATTACCGGCACCTAGAATTGAAATATTCATTTTATCATCCTTTCCTAGATATAAATAAATTATAAAAATATTAATAATATTTTTCTCAAAAACCTAATAAATTATTT
>CAZQCL010000060.1:0-10048 GCA_964592435.1 uncultured Oscillospiraceae bacterium | reverse complement strand
TTTTTATTTCATCATTCAGCTTTTTCCGTTGCTCCTCCATTTGAAATTCACAATCCTCACCCTTCATATATAAAAGAATCAGTTCGTCCATTTTCTGACTGATTTCCAAAATATCCATGCCATTCCTCCTATTTATCCCAGTTATCTAAATTGCCGAAATATTCGAGATTAAAAAAACCGTCAAAATTCAGAAGTAGTTGTCTTATAAGCAACCATTACTTACTATTGTATCGAAATTTGGCATCTCGTCAATAGCTTTTTTCAAAATTGTTACCCGCGGAGTAACATAACGCGCATAATACGCAACTTCTGATATAATTATTTCCGGGAGTTGATTGCTTGGCCTCTTTTGGTGAAAGATTCAAGGAATTGAGACTGGAGAAAAAGTTAACACAGCAGCAATTGGCTGAAATGTTTTTTACAAAGAAGAGCTCTATCTCAAGGTATGAGAACAATCTTCAAATACCCGAAATAGATTCCCTAAAAAAGTATGCGGATTTTTTCAATGTCACCGTTGATTATCTGCTTTGCAGAAACAGCATTAGAAATACTGAAAATGCAAAATTAGGCGGCATTGCCTATGTATATGGGAAAACTGTTAAGCTGCCCATCCTTGGTGTGGTAAGAGCCGGCGAACCCCTATATGCGGAACAAAATTTATTAGGCTACTCTTCTATTGACTCCTCGTTGGTTCCCTCCGGTGAATGCTTTTACCTGCGGGTAAAGGGTGATAGTATGAACCTTTCAAATATTGTTGATGGACAGCTTGTTATGATCCGCCGCCAAAAAGAAGTTGAAAACGGCGAGATAGCCCTTGTTCTTGTCAGTGATGAGGATGCCACCATTAAAAAGTTTTACAGATCAGATAATACCGTTACATTGATGCCCCATAGTTCAAATCCCTATAATCCGCCAAGGATCATAAACCTTACTAAGGAGAGCCTTAAGGTCATCGGAAAGGTTGTAGGCACATTTATTCGTTTCTGAGCCATAGTTCCCTTTGCGACTATTTTTTATCACTTTGTCCTTATGGTTTCAACATTTAGCTTTGATGAAATATAATAAATAGTGTATTCTAATAGCAGATATTTAACAATTGTAAACATGAGTAAGAGCAGGATAAACGGAGGCAGAAATGACATATCAGGAACTGGTGCTCAAGGCTATTGAAGCAAGGCAGAACTCCTACAGCCCCTATTCCAGCTTTGCAGTGGGAGCCGCATTGCTTTCTGCGGATAATAAGCTGTACACAGGAGTTAATATTGAAAACGCATCTTACGGATTAGCAGTATGTGCAGAGAGAACGGCTATTTTTAAGGCTATATCGGAAGGTGTGAATAAATTCAGCGCATTGGCAGTAGCTTGCGATACGGATACCTTTGACACCGCATTTCCCTGTGGGGCATGCAGGCAGGTAATGGCTGAATTTATGGATGATGAAACGGATATCATTGTATCGATAAAATCTGGCGAGTATAGGGTGTATAAGCTAAGAGATCTGCTACCTTATGCTTTTCGGCTATGATGGCAGGTAAATACAGTCAATTATCGAAAATAGGCAGGCCATAGAAACGACAAATGTCTATAGCAGTATTTTACAATTATCAGGGATAAAATGTTTTAAAAGATAGAAAAGCGTTCACCCAGGTTTAAATAATAAACCCAAGTGAACGCTATATTCTCTTCCCTTTATAATAATTACTTCGTTATTCCCGCATATGTCTCATATACCCTCACAGCTACGATAACAGCCTGTTCGCGGGTAGAAGTATCCTTGGGTGCGAATCTGTTGTTGCCAACTCCATTAATAAATCCGTTTTTTGCCATGAATTTCACGTTGGCTACAAAGTATGAGGCTATATCCTTTTCATCAGCAAAGGCCGGAGCGCCCTCAATTGACGTATCAGCATCAGGCTTAATAGCTACTACGGCGCGGTTTAGCATTGCAGCCATCTGCTCCCGATTGATTAAAACCTTTGGCTCAAATTTGTTATTGCCTACACCATTTACAATGCCTAATTTATTGGCTTTCAATATTTCTACATTGCTTGTATCCGTAAAGGTGGACGAAGGAGCCGCTTCGGCCTTCTTTCCTGTATACTGTTCATACAATCTAACTGCGACTTCTGCAAATTCCTCTCTGGTGATGGAGCCGCTCATATTGTCCTTAATTTTGTCTGTAATAAAGCCGTATCCCAGCGCCTTGTCAAGCCCATCCTTTGCCCAGTTTGATGCCCCACGGTATTGGGCCGGGTTACCTAATGTCACCTGGTTGGAATAAGCGGAAATGACCTCTTTATCGATAAAGCTATTCTCATAGCCCCATGAGGAATAAAAATATGCCCTGAAGGTATAAACCTCTGCCTTTAAATTAATTCCCCCCTGTGCATCTTCCTCTTCATAAGGGTAATAAGCAAAGACATTCCCACCCAAAAGGTCATCCACTGACATTTCTGTATTGCTATAAAGGGAAGGACCCTCGTTCCAATCATAATTACCATACTTAGATTCAAATCTAATTCTTATAGGAGCGCAGTTCGTTCCTGAATAGTAGGTAAAGTCCTCGTTTAGATTTGCGTTAATTGACTGTACACTCTGAGGCACATCCATCGTAATGGCAAAGTACGGCCAATTGTTCTGGTCATATTTCAATTCCACAGATAGATTTTGGGGAGCATCCAGTGAAAAGGGTGTTGAATTTGCTGCGAAGGCATTGAAGGGCATAAAGCTGACGAATAACAACATGACAAATGCAAATGCTAAAAACCTAGACTTCATAATTTTTCCCTCCGAATTCGAATTTTTTAAAACTATTTATGCTACTGTCCTATTTTTGATTTCCTTACTTATGGCAGATGATTTAGACTTATATAGTATCAGAAAGTAACGCCAGAACAATTTGAAAAGTTATCTTATTTTTTATAGAAAACTATCAATAAATGGCTAAAAGATATCCTTTGCCTAAGATTTAGAATTATTCATCCATGATTAATGATTTTCTATATGCTAAAGGTGTCATGCCTTCCTTTTGTTTAAAAGTAGTCGAGAAATGGGCATTATTTACGAAGCCACACTGCCTGGCAATCTCCTCAATAGAAACTCCCGTTATTTCCAACATTTCTTTTGCTTTCTGATGCCTGCAATCCATTACATATTGGTATGGAGTTATGCCCACGCACTTCAGAAATATCTTCTGTAAGTGAGGGGGACTGACATAGATAGCATCAGAAATGCTTTTGATTGTAATATTGCTGCTGTAATAAGTCTCGATATATTTAATGGCCTTCTGCACGATATCCTGAAGGTTTTGGTTATTATAATCGGTTACGTTAAATTCAAAGTTAGAATCTCTTAATAATTGTATAGCAACACGATTTTCCAAGCTTTCAATCATGAGAGGGTTGGTTTCTTCGTAATTTATCACCTCATATATTAAAGCCTCTATTCCCTCCAAAAGCTGACGACTATATGTATTATCTGGCTTCTTAAACGAGAGGTTTCCCTTTCCTCCAGTTCGCAGGTAGATATTTTGCATAAACTCTTTATTGATGCAAATTGTCATATATTTAGCCGGGGAAGAGCTCTTTAGCGGATGAACTAATATGTCATCGCCGGGAGCCATACAAATTAGGCTACCTTTCTTAAATTGATACTCCTTTGACCGAATTGTGGCTCGTGGGGGAGTCGTAAAGCAGATTACAAAGTGGTATTCCTCCACATGCATTTTTTTATCAATGACAAACTTCTCAGGAATAAAAATCGCTATGCGATTAGTAATAACCGATTTTGTATTATTATGAATATTAGCCGGAATCTTTTTCACAAAGTAATCAAAGCTTTTTCTCACATGCATCACCGCATAAAGCAAACCAAACCTGAGCTTCATCTTTCGCACATATTTCCCAAACCATCATAAAAGTTATCGTCATACTTTCTTATAATTCCCTGGCTGTCATAAAAATCCTCATATGCCTGCCTTAATATGCCTAAGTAATCAAAGTAATACGCTGCGCGTCCTTCATCGGTAAGCAATTCGCTGCGCGATTTGCCAATACGCTGCGCGTCCTTCATCGGTAAGCAATTCGCTGCGCGATTTGCCAATACGCTGCGCGTCCTTCATCGGTAAGCAATTCGCTGCGCGATTTGCCAATACGCTGCGCGTCCTTCATCGGTAAGCAATTCGCTGCGCGATTTGCTATATATGAAAACGTTTGATTAGCTCATCCTTATACTTCTTGTCGGCGAAAATAAACATGCCCACCAGCGTCAGCAAGGAATAGAACGCCGATAGGATACTTGGCCACATAGGGTTTACCAGACCCGTCGCACAAAATATTATGGGCAGAAAACCCAATATCACCATGATCGTTTGGTATACCGTGTACTCTCGCCATTTTAACCTTTTAATCAGGATAATAAAGGTTATTACTAATGTAGCTCCGATAAAAATAAATGGTAATACATAAGTCAAACCCCATCCTTTTGTATGTGTCGCCAGCTCCAGTGAAAACACATAGACGGAAGTAGCGATTGCAACCACAACAATTATTTGTCCTGTCTTTCTTTTTCTCAAAAGCGGATAACCGATAACTATCCAGGCATAAAGCAGCGTGCCAATAACATACAAGGACCATAGATTTCCTGCATAGGTTAGCAGGTTGATTAACAAACAGGTTGAACCTACTACAATAGAAATGAACACAAATAGCCTAAGGGTAAAATTATACCTGTACCCACTGCCCTCCTCAGGACTGGGATATCTGGCAACATCCGCTAAATCGGCTATTTCTGAATCGGTTGTTTCTAAGCAGCTTACGTCAACCGCCTCAATATCGTTCGCAACGCCCTGTCCACTGTCAGCATTGTCAATATCAAGCTTCGCATCCTGCTCCTCCGATAAGAGCATCGAACACAACGGGCATTTCCGCCCATTGGTATTTACCTTTACATTGCATTTTGTACAATACTTCAACAGATTACCCCCGGTTCGTCTCAATCGTAACACTTAATCCCTGTTTCGTAAGATGGCGGAAGAAAAATTTCTCAATATCCGTTTCATGCATCATTTTAGTGAAAGTAATAATTAAGTCATCCTTGAAGGAGCATGCGGTACAACTAAACAGATTTGTAGCCGACGACCCCAAAACGAACTCAAATCTTTCAATATATTGCTCCATCTCCTCGGGCAGCTTGATAGCTCCCAAATTAGAAAGCGAGCAGGTAAACTGGTTCTCTCCGTATGCATTGTATGCCGTTCTCAAAACAACATTCTTCAAAACAAGCGGCGCCAATCTCATAAATATGTTTTTTTCCGCATTTACATTAGCGCTGATCTTACTTATAAGCTTATCCGGCTGGACTTCACTCTTCATTGTTTCCGACACTGTATCCAAAATCTGTTCAAATGTATATTCCTGGCCGGTAAATTCAATTCCCACATTCACGAATGTAGAGAAGTTCCTCAAGGTCTTCGAAGGGAAGTACTTCCTAAGGTTTACAGGAATCGATACCTTCACCGGTGCATAGCTTTTTCTGCTATTTAATTGTGTACGGTAAATAGAATAAATAATAAGCGCAGCAGTGTACATCGTTAGCGTTACATTACTTTCTCTGGCAAGCTTAATGAAGTCATTCAAAGGAATAATGCCGTGTACAACTCCAAGATGCTCTGAGGGCATTTTTGAGCCGTAAACATGATATGCCTTTTCTTCTTTCCATTTGCTGTCTGACTTTGAGCCGGAATACTTTCTAAAGCTGTCTTCCGTCTCACTAACGGAAGGGTAATCCTCGCAATCGAGGATACCGGCATAAGCAAACATACCATAACCCAATAATGTGAGATATTGTGAAACAAGCGTCTTCAAAAAAATAAGCGCTCCGGTACCGTCTGTAAGGGCATGAAATACTTCCAGACTAATTCGCGTTTTATAATAGCTGACACGAAATAAAAAGCCATTGTTTTCATCAGGCCTGACCGCACGGCATGGAGGTGCCTTCTCGACTGTTACCACCGGTGTTCCGGGATTTGATTCAAAGTAATACCAGAATAGGCCTCTTTTTATTCTTACTGCAAGCGTCGGAAATCGGGGCACCGTTATCGCAAGAGCTTCCTGTAGTACCTGCGGATCCACATCCTGCTTCAACAAAACGGCAACCCTGAATATACTGCTGCTTCCCGGCCCACTGATAGCAGGGTATATCTTCGCGGCATTATCGAGCTTGTACCAATTATTCTCATTCATGTTCGTGTACGCCATTATGGCCATTTGTTTTTACCTCGAACTATATATGCACTCATTCTAACACATAATGGCCGATGTTCATATACCTGTTAATAAGCTTTTGCTCTAACAGCATCGAAGCGCCTTTCGCTATTTTAATCACTTCTGGGGCTGCCCCTCGAGATTCTCCCAGTTCCGGTCAAACCAACCGGACCAGGCGTCGATACCGGGATGCTCCCTACATGAGCGAACGTCAGCCCGCATCTGTTTGCGGTTGGGAAATTATGAGTTTTTTCATTGTTTCGTCCATTGGGAAAACATGTCCTGCATCCAGCTGTACACATCCATGGAATACACTGATTGCAGATGTTCCTCGGTCAACACATCTGAAATACTGCCGAATGATACGATTTTCCCCTTGTCCAGCAGTATGGCATCTGTTCCGTAGGCCTTGGCAAGACTCAGATCATGCATAACTGAAATTACAGCACGTCCCGAATTGTCTATCCATTTGTGGATAAGCTCCAGCATCTGCTTCTGATAGACAAGGTCAAGATGATTTGTCGGCTCATCGAGTATAAGAAGCTTGGGATCCTGTGCAAATATCTGCGCAAGAAATGTTCTTTGCAGCTCGCCGCCGGACAGTGTTAGCACGGATTGCTTCCGAAATGGCTCAAGCCCGGTCATTTCAATTGCCTTGTTGATCTTATTGATATCATCGTCGTCAGTTGTGGAAAAAACCCCTGAAGAATAGGCATAACGCCCAAGCTTCACAACCTCCTCAACTGTGAAGGAATAGCCGACATGGTGCTTCTGCGTAAGTACACCGATGCCTTTGGCAAGCTCGGAGGGCTTAAGCCCGGCAACATCCCTGCTGCAAAAACGGATGCTTCCGCTGTAGGGAATGCCCTGGGATATGGCGTTAACAACTGTCGATTTTCCTGCGCCATTCGGCCCGACTATCATCAACCATTGTTTTTGCGCTAAAGAGAAGCTGATATCATCTACAATTGTAAGACTGTCAATGCTGACGGTGAGGTTCTTTACTTCCAGCATAAATTATTTGGCCTTTCTTGAAGAATAAAAAATATATATAAAGGCAATTGAGCCTATAAATGAAGTCACAACACCTATTGGCAGCTCAAGGGGCTTTAGCAGTACGCGCCCGATCAGGTCGGCAAGCATTAAAAACGCTGCGCCGGTAAACAGTGACGCGGGTAAAAGCCGCTTATGATTCGGTCCTGTCATCATTCGTGTCATATGGGGTATTACAAGCCCTACAAATCCAATTGTTCCGCCAATAGAAACGCAAACGCCTATGAGTGCTGACACGGATATTAGCGCTATCAGCTTAATCCTTTTGACATTTACCCCGATATGTCGCGCATTATCCTCGCCTATGGCAAAGGCGTTAAGCTCCCGGGAGCAGCAAAGGATTACCGTGCCGAAGACAAGCAGTGCAATAAGCAGCGTAAGCGCATTGCTATAGCTGCTGCCGGTAAGAGAGCCCATTGTCCAGAACATGATGGATTTAATCCGCTCCCCGGCAAAGGTAACGATCAGGCTTATGATGCTGTTAGCAAACATATTGAAAACTACGCCTATCAATATGATAGTGTTTGTGGAAAGAGAGTGGTCCAGTCTATATGTAATTGAAAGAATAATCACAAGGGATAAAAAGGCGAACAACATTGCCATACCCATTGTTCCCACTGCTTCCAACCTGGGTATATATAGGCCGAATGCAATGGCAATGACCGCGCCTAGCGATGCGCCGGAGGAAACGCCCAGCGTTGAGCCATCCGCAAGCGGGTTGCGCAAAAGCCCCTGCATTGCTCCGCCGCACAGAGAAAGTGCCGCGCCAACAAGGGCAACACATAGCACACGCGGCAGCCGCACGAATGCAATGATGGACTGGGCTCCCTCCTCTATGGGAAGATTCAGTATTGTATTGAGCACTGCCCTAAGCGTGTCCTTAACCGGTATGTTTACGCTGCCGGCAGATATACTCAGTACCATCACAGCAAGCGTAATTGCAGTGAACATAAGGTAGTAAGCCGGCCTGAATCCCTCAGATCTTTCGTTCATCAGTTCTCCTCGTGAATAAACTCATGGATTGTGGAAAGTGCTCTGGCCAAGCGAGGTCCGGGCCTTGAAATCTCATTGGAATCTACATTCAGCACCATTTTATTTTTAATTGCCTTAATGCTCTGCCATCCCTCGCGCCCCATAATTTCCTCAACAGGCGTCTGACCTTCACCAAAATACATGGCTATGGTCACAATATAATCCGGATTGCGCTCAACAACCTGCTCCTGGGATATTTCGCCCCATCCCTGCACATCCTCAAAAGCATTTTTCATCCCCAGCATGGCCGCCAGCTCGTTCATGAAGGTGCCGCTTCCTGCTGTCCACAGACCGTACTCCAGCGGAGAAACCTCAAAATAAATCGTCTCAGTCCCGCCGTCGGCAGCTTTTGCGTCGGAAGCCTTTGCAGAAATATCGGTAAAGGCCTTCTTCATATCGTCGATTACAGCTGAAGCCTCGGTATTCTTCCCTGTCACGCTGCCAATGAGCTCAATGGCAGTATAAACGCTCTCGATATCCTGTGCATTCATGGAAACCACCTTAATGCCGGCATTCTCAAGGGCAGCGGCATGGTCCTTTGTCTGGGACATTATGCTCATTATGACTACCTGCGGTTGAAGCGCTATGATTTGTTCAATATTTGTTTCTGCTCCCGATTGAACACTGGGCACATTCAAAACCCCCTCCGGATAATCGCAGTATTCACCACGGCCGACAAGGGTTTCTCCGGCTCCGATGGCATACAGTATCTCACAATCGGAAGCGGCAAGCGCAACGATTCTTTCTGCAGGTGCATCCAGCTTAATTTCCCGCCCCATCATATCCGTGACCTTAATCGTACCAATAGGCTCCGCTACTACTTCAGCGTCCTTATCATTATCAGCAGCCTTGTTGGCCTTGCCGGCTTCGGTTCCACCGGCTTCTGCATCTTTTCCGGCTTCGGCTCCTGCTCCATTGGAAGCCTCAACGGTTGTCTGTTGTTCCGCCTCGCCCCCGGATTGTGTGCATCCGCCGACGATCACTGTAAGCATAAGCAGCGTCAGCACAATAGCAATTATTGCAAAAGGCTGTTTATGTCTTACCGCACTGTCTATGAAGCTTTTACGGCTTGTGTGGTGGTTAGTGTTACTCAAATTGTTCATTATTCATACCCCTTTCAAAATGCTGAATGAATAGTTTGAGAAGGAGCACAAAAAAAGCTGCTCCCCCAAGATTGAGGGGCAACTACAAAAGCAAAATACTATAAGCCAACTAAATCTCAACCCCAGGAGTGTAAATGTGTAAACAGGTCTCCCGACTTAGCTTCATCCTACTATGGCGTCTTCCCGTCAATAAAACAGTGACTTAAGTGCCATTTCATCAGCTTCACGGTTACTGGGATAGTCCGGAAATCTCATCCGCGTTCCCTTGGCATTCTTACATGCCAGCACATTATATGCATGTACACAAGCTATTCATTTCAGACTGATTATAGCATTGACATGCCCGCCGGTCAATACAAATTAATCCAGAAGTTTTGCCATATTAGTGTTGGATTTACCAATCCGGGCAAATCTTACTGTTCCTGGCCTTAACACCCTCCACGGAATTAAGCTTTTTCTCTAAGGCGCTAACATCTTCATCAGAGCCAACCAGCTGCAATATGATAAGCCCTTCATTAGAGCAGACATCAGCTGTAACGTCTGCATCATGTAAGCCCAGCCTCATTTTAATCATGCAGCCCGACTCGGTAAGCGCAT
>CAZQCL010000059.1:0-10061 GCA_964592435.1 uncultured Oscillospiraceae bacterium | reverse complement strand
AAGGCGAGAGAGAAAGCTAAGCAGGAGGAGCAAAAGGCAAGGGATAAGGCCAGGCGAGAGGAGCAGAAGGCGAGAGAAAAAGCCAGGCAGGAGGAGCAGAAGGCGAGAGAAAAAGCCAGGCAGGAGGAGCAGAAGGCAAAGGATAAGGCTGAGAAGGAAAAAGAAAAGGCAGAACAGGAAGAGATAAGAAAGCAGAGTGAGCAGAAAGAAAAGCAGGTAGAGAATAAAAACAACGGTGTAAGGCAAAACAACACCGGCAAAAGCTTCTGGAATGATGCTGCCCAAAAGTACCGGATAGGTGAAGATAGCCAAAAGGGTGGTTATAGTGATAATACAAGCGACAGCAGCCGGAAGGATAAGGACAATAAGTGGAATGCCGGTAACAATAATAAAAACCAAGGCAATTCAAAAGCAAAAGACAATAGAAATGATAAAAATAATAGTAAGAAAACTCAAGAGGATTTGAAAAAGGAAAGAGAGCGGCTCAGAGAAGAGCTTCTTGACCAGATGAAGGACTGGCAGGAGCAAGGCAGCTGGCGCAGCAGTAGCAATAAAAAAACAAGCAATAGCCGCAGATAAGTCATTATAATAGTTTGTTTCTTTTTGCAAATCACTGTCAAAAACTTTTCCGGGAAACGAGCCCCATTACGACAATTTTCATATGTATCCCTCGGTATAATCATTGAAGACAGGAGGATACAAAAGATGAAAACAGCTATGACACCTATGAGCAGGGAGAGCAAGGTTGGCTCGCTGGCAGAATTAGCCGGAAGGGTTTTTCTTTATCAAAACAATTTCTTGATTCTTATTTGTGCATTTATGCTGGGAAACAGCAGTATTTCCGTAGGATTGCCTCTGGGAGCGGTATTTTATGCTGCCTGCTATGGAAACACAGGATTCAAATTATTGACTGCTCTGGCGGTTTTTATTGGTGCAGTAGTCCAGGGCTCTTTAGAAACAATTTTCATTAATGGGGCTTGTATGCTGTTGTTTAGCGTATTATGTGCTCCTTTGAGGAATAAAATAAGTATTGGGGTTAGTTTTAAAGCCGCTGTGATTTTATTTGTTTGTGTATTGATACCACAGTTGATGCTTTCTGCTTTACGAGGGTATTTACTATTTGACATTCTGAAAGCCGTTTTCTGTGCATTCATTTCCCTAGTTCTCTACTTCATATTTATCTTCTGCATACCTATGATAGCCGGGACATCAAAAAAAACCGTACCGGATAGTGAAGAGGTAATAAGTACAGCTGTTACGGCAGCTCTTGTGCTGTCGGGTATGGGGACGGTTCTGCTGTTGGGATTTTCCATAAGGAACATAATCTGTGTATTTGTGTTGCTTCTTTTCAGTTACAAATGCGGTGCGGGCATTGGTGCGGCATCAGGTGCGGTAATTGGACTTATCATAAGCATTTCGGCGGAATCCACACCTTCGGTAGCCGGCACATATGCGCTGTGCGGCATGCTTGCCGGAATACTGGGGAAGCTTGGAAAAATAGGCACGGCGCTTGGATTTATTTTGGGAAATATGATTCTTGTAATATATTTTAATGGAACGATAGAATCCATGCTCCTATTGAAGGAGATTATGGCTGCAGCTATAATCTTTTGCCTCATACCGAATAAGGTTATAAGTAAGCTCACAAGCCCTTTTATCAGAGTTGTGGCTGAGCTTGAGGACAGAAGAGGATATTCACAGAGAATCAGAGATATCACGGTCGAGAGACTTACGAAGTTTTCAAAGGCATTTTTGGATTTATCAAAAACATTTGCGCATATTGCGGGAACAGGTACACCGGCTGAAAAACATGATATAAATATTCTCTTTGACACTGTGGCTGACAGGATTTGTCGTGATTGCAGCCTGTGTATGCATTGCTGGGAGCGTGATTTCTATGAAACCTATCAGGTCATGTTCAATATAGTAGAGAAGCTTGAGATGAGAGGCAGGGTTGACGAGTGTGATGTTCCAAGCTATTTTCTTGATATGTGCCCCAGAATCAATGACTTTGTTAATGCAGTAAACAATATGTACGAGCTTTTCAAGGTTAATGTTGTATGGAAAAGCAAGCTGGCCGAAAGCCGTATTGTGATAAGCCGTCAATTTGAAGGGATGTCCAGGGTAATCACAGGTCTTGCACGAGAAATCAATATGAAAGTGTGCTTTCTGAGTTCGCTGGAGGATACAATAGCTACTTCTCTTGGAAAATGGAATACAAAAGCCAGAGAAGTAATTGCTTATAAAAACGTATGGGGGAAATATGAGGTCAGTATTTATCATAGCACATGTGCTGGGGCTAGAAAATGTATAAGTACCATTGAAAAAGTAGTTTCGGAAGCTGTGGGCAGAAAGATGGTGCGTGAGAATGACAGCTGTTGCGCAGGAAGAAATGGAATTTGCCTTCTGAAGCTGGTGGAGGCTGAGGATTTGAAGCTGACCACGGCTATCTCCCGGTTGCCGAAATCCGGTAGCAAAGTGTCGGGAGACAGCTTCAGTTTTATGAATAACGGAAATGGCAAGTATACTCTTGCCTTGAGCGATGGAATGGGAAGCGGTCATAGTGCCGCTGTTCAAAGCAAAGCAACGGTGGATATGCTGGAAAGCTTCCTCGAATCAGGGTTTGACAAGGATATGGCGATTAATTTAATTAATTCTGTTCTTGTACTTGGTTCGGAGGAGGATGTCACATGTACTATTGACATGTCGATTGTTGATTTGTTCAGTGGTGAGGTGGAGTTTGTCAAGATTGGGGCTGCACCGACCTTTATCAGACGAGAATCCAGGGTTGACATTATTAGATCTGTATCTTTGCCAGCAGGCATTTTGCCCGGGATTGATGCTGAATTGGCGCGCAGGAATGTAGGAAGCGGCGACATGATTATTATGGTGACCGATGGCATTATTGACAGCATGGCCGACGAGGAGGCCGGTGATAGACAGCTTTTGAAATACATTCAGCTTATTGAGAGCCTCAATCCTCAGGAAGTAGCCGACTCAATTCTGACAGAGGCAAGCAGATGCTGCGGTGGTAAGCCTTGTGATGATTTGACCGTGCTTGTGGCAAAGATTTGGAAAAACCACAGTAAATAAATTTCGAGGGGAATTTTGAATAAAGCCGGATATTTTTCACAAACTACATACAGAAGCGGCGGGATATATAGGTAAACGGTTTGCGGAGGATATAATGGTGGCTGATGATACAAAAAGAGTTATTGTGATAAAGAATATTTCCTCAAATCTGATTGAGGAGGCAATACTTATATTAAGAAACGGATCCGATGTTGCAGCAGGCGATCAGTCGCGCAATCCTGCCCGTCAGAAATCAAGCAGGGGAAATGAATTTATCCTCAAGGAAGCGGAAGATATTATTAACCAATATATAAAGGAAAATAGCCTGACAGTCAGGAAAAGAAATAATCATTTCCCTTCCGCAGGAAGGATTCCACCCATAAGGCTATCTACCAATATTATTATTAATTTTTTCATGATATCAGCAATCCTGTTCCTAATATTTGTCATAAGCAGAATCTTCCGATTCTAAGCTTATATCCAAGGAGAGAGAGTTTCCACGTGGGGAAAGAAAACATTATACAGCAGCGGTGTGTTTTTTTTGATGCTTGCACAATCTTGTATGATATGATAAAATAACGAATCGTAATCCTTGCTCTGTACACAAGTTACAGGGCCGTTCAGTCCAGAAGGAGGTGATTAGTCAAATGATGAACAAGTATGAATCCATATTCATCATCGATTCCGACATAGACGAAGAAAACACACAGGCGATTGTTGAAAAGTTCAAGAGCCTGATTGAGTCTTCCGCACAGTTGGAGAGTATTGATGAATGGGGAAAGAGGAAGCTTGCCTATCTAATCAATGACAAGAGCGAAGGCTATTATGTTCTTGTTAATTTCAGTGCAGAATCTGAATTCCCACGTGAGCTTGAGAGAATTTACAAGATTACGGACGGAGTAATCAAATATATGATTATTAAGAAAGAAAAATAGGGTGATTGTATGAATAAGGTTATTTTAATGGGCAGACTTACAAAGGATCCGGAATTGCGCTATACTGCGACGAACAACATAGCAAGATGCACTTTCACGCTGGCTGTGGACAGACGATTTACCAAACAGGGTGAGGAAAAACAAGCTGATTTTATCAATATTGTCGCATGGAGAAATCAGGCTGAGTTCTGCAGCAAGTATTTTACAAAGGGCTTGAAGGTTGCTGTAGTAGGAAGCCTGCAAAATAGGACCTGGGACGACGCCGATGGTAAAAGACATTATTTCACCGAGGTTATAGCCGATGAGCTTCATTTTGCCGAGAGCCGCAGGAGCAGCGAGGGAGGAGCTCCGTACAGACCTGCAAGGGATACAGAGGGACTTCCATCCGGTGATGATCAAGGTGACGGCTATTTCCAGACAGACGATGATGATGAACTACCGTTTTAAATAATCTTAGGTGAGGGCATTTTACGATACATCGCAAAGGCCTTGGGTGAAGATTTAGATACTTTTTGGAAAGGAGGCATGTAAAATGGCAGGTGGAAGAAGAGATAACAGAGGTGGCAGAGATTCTTATGATAAGGAAGGCAGAGGCGGCATGAGAATGAGAAGGGCCAGAAGAAAGGTTTGCTCATTTTGTGTTGATAAGGTTACTGATATAGATTATAAGGAAGTTGCGAAAATAAGAAAATATATTTCTGAGAGAGGCAAGATCCTTCCGAGGAGAATCTCAGGTAACTGTGCTAAGCATCAGCGCCAGGTTACAGCAGCGATAAAACGGGCAAGGGTAGTAGCACTTTTGCCTTACACTGCAGAATAGTTTTGGCTTTAGCATAAGGGATCGGATTACATAATCCGGTCCTTCTTTAATAAGCAATGATTATTATAGTCCCGCAGTGCCACTGAAATAATTGGAAAAGTGAGTTTTTAATGATATTATATATAATACAATCAAAAAAAGTTTTAGAATGCAGTTAGCGAGGTATAAATGATAAAAATCGGTTATCTTGGGCCTAAGGGAACCTTTTCACATGAGGCATCTAAGAAATATATGGCGGATATACCACACACAGCCCATGAATTCTTCTCTATTCCGGAGATAATAACGGCTGTACGCGATGGCAGGTTGGATGAAGCCATTGTGCCAATAGAAAATTCAATCGAAGGCGCGGTCAATGTGACAATGGATGAGCTTGCTCATGATACCGCATTGAGCATAAAGGCCGAGCTGATCATTCCGATCAGGGAGCACCTGCTTGTGAAAAGAGGAACGGATATATTGAAGGTCAGCTGCGTCCTTTCGCATCCACAGCCGCTGGGACAGTGCAGGCGGTTTTTGTCCGAGCAGATGTCAAATGCGGCTCTGAAAGCTGTTTACAGCACTGCAGCGGCAGCTGAAAAGGTGGCCGCCGGTACCGGAGATCTTGCGGCAATTGGTTCAGAGATGGCGGCTGAGGCCTATGGTTTGGAAATTGCCGTAATGGACATACAGGATCATGACAATAACTACACAAGATTTATTGTAGTGGGTAAAACCACTGCAGCCAGGACAGGGCGAGATAAGACATCTATTGTTTTTTCTGCTGAGGACAAGCCGGGCGGTCTGTACAGGATATTGGACATATTCAATCTATGGGATATCAACATGACCCGTATTGAATCCAGGCCTACGAGAAATAAGCTGGGCAGATACATTTTCTTTGTCGACTTTGTTGGCCACAGAGAGGATGAGGATATAAGGGATGCATTGACCATGATAAAAAGGAAGGCAACATTTTTTAAGATATTAGGCTCCTATCCTATTTCGCCGGACAAATATTGACGTGATGGTAATTTTCGCGGGAAATGGAACATTATGTGATATAATAGGTATGACGCTAAAGCAGGAATAGGGGTGGGTGATGTGGCAGCAGCAGAAAAGGAAATTGACATAACCAGAAATATAAAGCTGATTGAATGGTTGAAAAGCGAACTGCTTACTGAGTTGGCAGATCTGTTTAGAGTATTGTCCACAGGTGTCAGGGAAGAAATGCATGAGGCTGTTTCCGAGGTGCTTTCAAATATCATTCTTGTCAGCTATCTTTTGGGGAAGCGGCTTGGAATCAGTTATAATGCCATTGAAATAAAGATACGCAATAAGGTGAAGCTTGGATTGGTGGAAAACCACGATGTAGAAAAGTACTATGGTGATTTGTCTGAGATGTCGAGGCATTTGTGCAATTTTAGAAGGAAGGAGAAATGAAAGGGCTTGTGCCCTTCTAAAATATGGATAGTAAAAAATTTCTTGGCTTACTCATTCCCCGTACCGGTTTTTATTTATGGGTCATATTATTTCTTGTAGCTATCATTGCATTGCTGGATTGGCATGTCGCTATTCCTGCCGTAGTTTTGCTTGCTTGTCTTACTTACTATTATTTCACTACAAATCGTAAGCGCAAGATTGAGATATCAAGCTTTATTGAAAACCTTAACTTCAATATTGATACGGCAACAAAGGATACTCTGTTGAATTTTCCTATGCCGCTTGCCTTTACTGAGATGGACGGTTCGATTATCTGGTACAATTCATCATTTAAGGATATTTCAGAATCAGGAGAAGACTTTGATGATACGATAAGCTCCATTATTGCCGATCTTAAGAACAGCAGCAATTTCTCTGAAATGCACAAGGGCGTTCTGAATGGTATATCCAGGCAGGTTGAAATAAACGGCAGAAATTACAACGCAATGTGCAATCCGGCCAGGCGCGATACGAAAAAGGATGGCAGTTCACTTATACTGATTTTTTATTTTATCGACATAACACAGCTTGTTGAACTGAAAAAGCTATATGCGGATGAGAAGATCATGACTGCGATAATTATTATTGACAATTATGATGATCTAATGAAGAGTATGGAGGATTCAAACAGGCCGCAAATGCTTGCTGAAATAGAAAAGAAGGTAGTGCAATGGATGTCCTTCTCAAACGGCATCATTAAGAAATTTGAGAGGGATAAGTACATTTTTCTTTTCGAGCAGAAATATCTAAAGGATTTCGAAGAGAAAAAGTTTGAGATATTGGATAATGTGAAGGAAATAAATATTGGGAATAAAATCCCTGTTACATTAAGTCTGGGGTTTGGACTCAATGGCGAAAGTCCGTCACAGAATTTCCAGTTTGCCACAGCTGCCATAGACCTTGCATTAGGACGTGGTGGCGATCAGGTGGTTGTGAAAAACGGAGAGAGCTTCAGCTTTTTTGGAGGTAAGACCCGCGAGCTGGAAAAGAGAACGAAGGTCAAGGCCAGAGTCATTGCATTTGCGCTGCGAGAGTTGATTGACCACTCATCGTCTGTGTTAATCATGGGGCATGAAAATGCTGATATCGATTCCCTTGGAGCCTCGCTGGGGCTTTACAGGATCGTCAAAAGCAGGGGTAAGGATGCGAATATTGTGCTAACAAGGGTAAATCCTACGATTGAAAGCCTGGTAACGAAGATACAAAAGGATGAAAAATATGAGGGCTTATTTATAAACAGGGGAGAAGCTCTTGAGGCTATTGGCAAAAAGACACTTCTCATTGTTGTGGACACCCATCGGAAAAGCTTTACTGAGATACCGGAATTAATTGATAACGCCGGACAGATCGTCATCATCGATCATCACAGAAGAGGTGTAGACTATATACAGGACACGGTACTGACCTATCAGGAAACGTATGCTTCATCTACCAGTGAGCTCGTTACCGAAATAATCCAGTATATAGATGAAAGCCTCCGGCTCAGCCCAATTGAAGCAGAGGCTCTTTATGCAGGCATCGTGGTGGATACGAAAAGCTTCACCTTCAAGACCGGAGTGAGAACCTTTGAGGCAGCATCATATCTAAGGCGGCAAGGAGTCAATACAGTTACGGTGAAGCAGCTTTTCCAGAATGACCTGGAAACCTATGCCAACGTTTCGTCTGTTGTCAGAAATGTCGAGATGGTTAGTAACGAGATAGCAATATCAGCCTGTCCACCCGGTATGAAAAATGTACAATTAATTGCCGCTAAAGCAGCGGATGAACTGCTGAATTTGTCAGGTATTAGCGCAGCCTTTGTATTGTGCGGCACCGGAAGCGAGGTCTGTATCAGTGGAAGGTCGCTGGGCGAGATCAATGTGCAGATAATTCTTGAAAAACTCGGTGGCGGTGGACATCTGACGGTTGCCGGAGCACAATTGACTGAAACTGACATCGATGGCGCAAAAGTTAAATTGAAATATGCTATAATGGAATATGTAAATGAAGCTAATAAGCCGAACGCATGATTTGGTTTATGTTGTAGTGGGTCGATTTGGGGGGATTTACATGAAAGTAATATTAAAAGAGGATGTTAAGGGATTGGGTAAGGCAGAGGATTTAGTGAACGTCAGTGACGGATATGCCAGAAATTATTTGTTGCCCAGAGGACTTGCGGCGGAAGCCAGCGCAAGCAATATCAATATTATGAAAACGAGAAAGGAAGCGGAAAGAAACAAAAAGGATCGTGAATTGGCTCATGCGAAGGAGCTCGCTGAAAAGCTGAAGGATATCCTTGTGGTAATCAAGACGAAATCCGGTGAGAACGGCAAGCTTTTTGGCTCAATCACAAGTAAGGATATTTGTGACAAATTGAAAAAGGATTTTAAGCTTGATATAGATAAGAAGAAAGTGGTACTTCCTGAACCTATTAAATCAACGGGAGGCTTTGAAATAGAAGTCAAGTTGTATCCGGAGGTCAGTGGAAGGCTATCTGTCAAAATTGAGGCAGAGTGAGTCAGAAGGGCATTTTGCGATGCAGCATGTTTTGAGATATTGCGGGTATATATGAAAGTCGGTCACGTGAGTGAATTAAACCAGGCGGAGGGTCTAAATAGTGTCTATAGATACCATAGGGAGAGTGCCTCCTCATAATATAGAAGCGGAGCAGGCTGTTCTTGGCTGTATGCTGATAGATTCAGATATCATTCCGACTGTTACGGAGATGATAAAGAGTGAGGATTTTTACAGGGATGACCATAGAGAAATCTGTGAAGCCATACTTGACATTACAGAAAGAGCCGGTCCTGTTGACATAATAACTGTTTCTGAGCAATTGCAGCTGCGCGGAACTCTTGATGCGGTAGGTGGGCTTGATTATCTGGCCAATATTTCGGGAGCCGTGCCGACTACTGCTAATGCGAAGCATTATGCGAATATCGTGGACGAAAAATCACTTTTGAGGAAATTAGCCAAAGCAGCATCTTATATTTCTGGTATGTGCTATGATTCCTCCGATGAGGCTATTTATGTATTGGATAGAGCAGAAAAAAGCATTTTTGATATTTTACAAAAGAGAAGCACTCAAGGATTCACGCATATTAAGGATGTGCTTTTAGAAACATTCAATCGTTTGGAAGAGCTCTATAACAGCAAAAGCTATATTACCGGGATTCCGACAGGCTTTATGGATTTGGATCTGAAAACGGCCGGACTGCAGAACTCGGATTTGATATTGATTGCTGCCCGCCCCGGCATGGGGAAAACAGCAATGGGGCTGAACATCGCGCAATATGCCGCAGTGCGCAAGCATGTGCCGGTAGCGATTTTTAATCTGGAAATGTCCAAGGATCAGCTGGTAAACAGAATGCTCAGTAGTGAAGTGATGGTGGATGGACAGAAAATGAGAACCGGAAAGCTGGAGGATGATGACTGGAACAAAATTGCACAGGCTTTGGCGCCTCTTTCCGAAGCACCCATTTTTATAGATGATACTCCGGGCATATCGGTTATGGATATCAGAGCAAAGTGCAGAAGGCTCAAGCTGGAAAAAAATCTTGGGCTTGTCGTGATAGATTATTTACAGCTGATGCAGGGCAGAGGCAGAGTAGAAAACAGGCAACAGGAGGTTTCTGAAATTTCACGCTCCCTCAAGATACTTGCCAAGGAGCTTAATGTACCTGTGGTAACTATGTCGCAGCTTAGCAGAGGGCCTGAATCCAGAAATGATCACAGACCGATGCTCAGCGATCTTAGAGAATCGGGCGCTATTGAGCAGGATGCAGATATTGTCA
>CAZQCL010000058.1:0-10239 GCA_964592435.1 uncultured Oscillospiraceae bacterium | reverse complement strand
AAGCCGACACCAGGAACTTCATCGATATGCCCTTTAGCGGATTTTTAGGCCCGCCTTAAAAAACGTCAGTACTGACTAGAATACTGCGCCATCTTGTTTGTTAGAATAGTATTATAACATGAATTTCGAAAAAGTCATATTGTAATATTTGACCAAGGCTTTTGCGATGTTACCTTAATATAGTTTATACGTCCTGACTTATCAATATTTCCACAGCTCGACTCAATGATTGCGGTTCTTCACGAACAATGCCATTTCTCTAAGGAAGGCTGCTCTATCTCCAAAGCAATCAAGTGCACTCACAGCCGTCGCAACCGTCTTTTCAAGCAATTGTCCCGCTTGCTCCACACCAAGCAATGTAACATATGTGGATTTCCCCGAGTCAGCATCGCCTCCGGTGGCTTTGCCCATAAGCTCCATACTGCTCTCCACATCCATAATATCATCCTTGATCTGAAAGGCCAGTCCGATATTTTCTGCGTATAGCCTAAGCTGTTCGAATTCATCCTCTGTTGCTCCGCAAAGGATTGCAGCAGAAAGCACAGGAGCCTTTATAAGAGCTCCGGTTTTATGTTCATGCATAAACTCAAGGATTTCCTGGGAAATTGCCACGCCTTCCGATTCCATATCCACAACCTGACCACGTATCATTCCTTCCGGCCCTGCACTTTCGGCAATTAGCTTCATGGCTTCGATTTTTTCCCTTTGTTTTGTATCATTTTCAAGCGTATAGGATAGCATCAATTCATAAGCTTCATTCAACAGTGCATCGCCAGCTAATATCGCCATCGCTTCACCAAAAACCTTATGATTTGTCGGTATGCCTCTTCTGTAATCGTCATTATCCATAGCGGGCAAGTCATCATGTATGAGGGAATAGGTATGTATCATCTCAATAGCACACGCGTATGGAAGCACCTCATTTTGATCACCATCCAGCATTTCACACACTGCCAGCGCCAATGCAGGCCTTAGACGTTTTCCCCCTGCCATCAGGCTGTACTTCATCGCCTTGTAGATATCCGAGCCCGCATCATCGTCAATCCCCAAGCAATCATCCAGCGCATCATTCACTATCTGTGTCAACTTATCAAAGTGCTTATTGAATTCCATTATGTCCTCCATCATACCGACATTTCCTTCTCTGTAATGCCGTCCTCTCCTTCAATCAGCATTGTGATGCTCCGTTCCGCCTCGTCCAGCTTTTTGCTGCAGTACTTAGTCAATTCAACACCTCTCTGGAAGCATTGAATGGATTCATCCAGCGTCAATTCGCCCTTTTCAAGCTTATTTACAATCTCCTCCAGCTCAGTAACCGCCTGTTCAAAGGTTTCTTTTTTTTCAGTGATTTTAGGTTTTTCAGTTTGCTCATTTTGCTCGGTTTGTATTATTTCCTCAGTTATACTAATCTGCACACTCTTTTCATTCATCTCGCTCATCTTTCATCCCCCTTAATATCTTCCACGATGCAATTCAGTCGTCCGTCCCTTAAGAACACCTCAAGCCTATCCCCTATGCCCACCGATTTTATTGATTTTACCAGAGTATCGTCCTTTCTGGAACGAATTATACTATAGCCCCTGGCCAGTGAATTCAGAGGGCTAAGCGTGTCAAGTTTCGCCGCAAATGTTGAAAGCATGCTTCTGTACTTGTTATTAGCTGCCCTAAGAGCGTTCGCCAAATAACGCTTTTGCACATCAAGCATCAAACGCTCCTGATAAACTTTATTATATGGCTGCTTGAACGCAACACTATCACCAAGTCGTTTCAATTTCATCCTATCCATGGATGTCCTTTTCAGTATGGCGTTTCGAAGTCTCATCTTAAGACTATCAAGCTGGTTTTCCACAACTGTTCTCTCCGGCATGACCAGCTCAGCTGCAGCAGAAGGTGTGGAAGCCCTCACATCGGCAACGAAATCAGAAATAGTAAAATCTGTTTCGTGACCAACAGCGGAAATCACCGGAATGCGCGATTCATAAATGCTCCTTGCAACAATTTCCTCATTGAACGCCCACAATTCCTCCAGCGAACCTCCGCCCCTGCCAATAATGATTACATCTACATTCTCCAATTGGTTCAGACGTCGGATTGCCCGGGCAATCTGGCCTGCAGCCTGCTCGCCCTGAACCTGGACGGGATATACCTTTATATTGACATTATAGAACCTTCTGCTGAGCACATTTATTATATCCCTCACAACTGCTCCGGTTGATGAGGTGACTACACCGATTGCGCTCGGTATAAAAGGAAGCTTCCTCTTTCTTCTCTCGTCAAAAAGGCCCTCTGATTGAAGCTTTTTCTTAAGCTTCTCAAAGGCGATATGAAGAGCACCAACACCATCCGGCTGCATTTCTTCCGCATAAAGCTGGTATTGCCCGTCCCGCTCAAAAACAGATATATACCCACGTATCAGCACCTTCATACCATCCTCCGGCAGGAAAGCCAAGGCAGAAGCGTTGCTTCGGAACATGACGCATTTCAACACGCCTTTTTCATCTTTGAGGGTAAAATAGAAATGTCCGGAGTAATGGTTTTTAAAGTTGGAAATTTCGCCTCTTACCCATAATCCGGATAAAACAATATCTTTAGATATCAAATCTTTTATGTACTTATTAACTTGTGAAACAGATAGAATACTCTTAGTTGTCATATTCATCAGCCATCATCGTGTTTTTCAACAGATGAGTCCTTGTCTGGTATTTTACTCAATATTCCGTTAACAAAAGAACCGGCATCTTCATTGCTGTATTTTTTAGCAAGCTCCACCGCCTCATTAACGGAAACACTATATGGTATGTCTTTTCTAAAGCATATCTCGTATATGCTCAGGCGCATTATAGAAAGGTCGACTTTAGATATCCTGCCAATTTTCCAGCCCTTGGAATAGGTTTCAATCAGGCTATTCAGAAACTCCATATTCTCATGGACGCCATCAACAATATCGTTTATATAAGCCTTGTCCTTTACAGAAAACGAATTTTCTTCAAAAAACAGCCTTTTCTGCTCATCTATATTATCTCTTTGAAATTCCATCTGGTATAAGAGCTTCATTGCCATATCCCTGGAGGCTCTACGTCCCATCTGCTTTCCTCCTTTTAACACTACCGGTAAGTCCCTGGCGGTAAAACCCTGTCCAGAAGGTTCTTTAAATAATCCTTATCCTCATGTATCCGTTTGCCAATATAATAACCCACACCGGTAAATATTGCAATAAAAAGCACCTTGAAAAATCCGATAAGCAATATCAATACAGCTATGGAAAATCCGACAAGGGTGCCGGTAACTTGCCCCTTATGAGACGCACAGTATGTTAAGATTTTCTCAAAACTCATCCCACTACCTCCCTATTCAACCCTTGGTTTGCTGGTAATCCCCGTGTATATGCTTTCAACAACCACCCTTACCTGCTTAACCGATATGCCGGATGACTCCTCCACTGCATTCTTCACACGTCCCTGTACTTCCTCGGAAATGACCGGTATGCTCAGATCAGGCATGACTATTATTCGAACCTCTATTTCTACTCCATCATCAGCTTTTTTTACGAAGGTCTTGGTTTCCTTAATGCCAATCGCTTTTCTGGAAGCATTTATCGCAATATTCTCAATAGAATTAAGAGATATTTTAATCTCCCCGATATTAGTATGTTTGCTGACAGCTTTTTTATCCTTATTGCTTCTCACTCCCGATAGCAGGAATATTATGCTCAGTGCGAAAAATAATAGTGAAATAATAAAGACAGCAATCCTCAGCGTGCCTGCCTCGTTCGCCAAAATAGTTTCCGAGATATTACCTGAAATATCCACAAAAGCTTGTGGATAAATTGCGGTGTACATGCCGAAGGCAGAGAACAGGGCCATAAAGAAGGCATATATGGCTAATAGAACTCTGAAAAATATATTCATAAACAAACCACCTTTCGGGTTATCTTCTTATGCTTGTTATTATTCCCATAAACATTATAGTGTATTTTCCCAAAAAAATAAACCCTGATGGGTTTACTTTAAAGCCTGTTTTGTAATATCTTAACGTTATTATTTGCTTTTTGTCTGTTCCTCAAGGAGTTCCTTCTTATGTTCCT
Organism: uncultured Oscillospiraceae bacterium; assembly: GCA_964592435.1. Classification (GTDB taxonomy): domain Bacteria; phylum Bacillota; class Clostridia; order Acetivibrionales; family DTU013; genus JAAYBT01. Next base: position 6,155 of record CAZQCL010000058.1, on the reverse strand, counting down.
TTTCAAGATTAACCCCCTGTATGTGTATGTTTACCTCAACTACATTCAGGCCAGTCATGTCTTCAACCGTCTGTTTGACCTTTTCTTGTATAGTCCATGCAACATCCGGTATGCGGAAGCCATATTCAACAATGATGTAAAGATCTATAGCAGCTTCCTTTTCCCCAACTTCAACCTTAACACCTTTTGAAAGGTTCTTACGCCCGAGCGCCTCGGCGATGCCACCGGCAATACCGCCGCTCATGCTTGTGACTCCGGGCACCTCTATTGCAGCTATACCGGCAATTATCGCAACAACCTCGTCAGTAATCTTGATTGCTCCTATTTCGTTAACAACACTGGGGACATTTTCATCCATAGCCTACCTCCACGCGGGTTATTAAGCTATTATAACACTCTCCCATCATAAAGTAAAACCGAACGGTTTTTCAAAACAAAGGTTTAATGCAAATATCTTCAACCTCAGCATTCCCCTGTCTGATAACAATATCGGTGATCTGCGCGGTCTGTGAAGTAGAAAGGCTTGGAGTTTTGACCACGATATCAACGCTTCCGTCATCTGAAAACAAAATAAACGTGTCTTCAAATCCCATCTTGTTAATTAAGGTTTCTATTCTCATTTCCTTTTCCGAATTCTCGGTGAGCATGATCATTTTTTCAAGAGCTTCCGTCTTAATCTCTTCGCTGGCATTAATATCCTCTGTGATTGCCTTCAGCGATTCGTTACTCTTGCTCCTGCTCTGCTCTTTATCCATTCTTGCCTGCACAAAGTAATCATTCGCTATTTTGGAGGCTGTTATATTGCTTTGACCATTTGTTTCTTCTGCCAGATTAAGCTCTGATCCTTCCATACCTTCATTGTAAATTTCATTGTCCACGTATACTGCTTCTCCGAGCTTTCCCTCCACATCAGTTGATGTGCTTCCCTTCCTGTAACTGTACTGCAAATAGCCTGCTATTACAATCACAAGCACTAATGCCAAAATGACTATTTGCTTTCTTTTAAAAACCATCATGTCCTTGCCCCCTTAATGTATGTTTTAAAGGTAATTACGCCTTGAGCGCCAAACATTCTCTTCGAATGTTAATATGATACCGCAAATAAGTTTTTGTTTTCTGTCCCACTCAATTAATAATATATTCAAGTCTATTTGCGTTTATATCTCTTTTTCGTAAAACCTCTTACTTTTTCCTCTGGACGACCTCAACTCTATGCAAGGGAATGTCAAGAGCTACCCTGACTGCATTTATGATGCGTTCTCTGACCACAATATTATCTGCACCCTCTGCAACTACCAACACCCCCCTTACCTCGGGCTCGGTTTTTTTCAATATTACCGGGACATTACCGCCATCGGAAGAATCCTCATAGGCCAGCGTACTATCAAAATCTTCCTGCGTGACGGTTCTTGTACCACCCTCATTATCCTTTTCCACTGTGCTGCTTTGGCTCTTTCTGGTATCAAATGCAGGAATGTTTTCCTCACTGCTGTCATAGGTAATCATAACATCTACCTTCCCTACACCCTGCATTTGAGACAAAATAGACTTCAGCTTTTCTTCTTTCGCATCAATAGATGGACCGTCCCTTCGCAAAACCTCTGAAGTCTTTTCGTTTTTTTGCTGTTCCTGGACCGGAACATGGGCTCCTGATTTGCTTCCGCTAAAAAGCGTTGAGCCTGCAATAATAACAATGACCCCGATAATCGCAACAATTACAGCGTTTTCAATCAGTTTTTTTCGATCCTGTCCTTCAATCCATTTTTTTATTTGTTTTATAACGTCCACGACCTCACCCCGTTTTTTTGCTAATGATAATATTCTCGCTACTGATTCCAAAAACAGTAGCAATTCTTTCCTGTAACCGTTTTTTAAGCTCAGCCGGACAATCTGCCTCAACAGACCGAGTTCTCATTATCCTATCTACATTGTCTATTTTGTCCACAATGATAGCCCCAATCCTTGTTGTTTTGGAAGAACCGTCCCCCTCTTTGGAAGAACCATCACCCTCCTCTTCAAGAGTTATGGATAGATATGCACGCCTGATCACGCCGAAGTCCTCCGATTGAGTATCCTCGTTGATGATTATATCCGCTTTCACATTACGGACCCCCTCCACCCCTTGAGCATTATGCTCAATTTGCTCTATTATGTTGGCTCGGTAAACCTGAACAATCTGTTCCATTTGCTCCCGCTCCATGAGCCTACTGTTATTTTCTATCTCAATTCTGCTGACCATATTGCTTCCGGCCGTTTGAGCGCCAACAAAGTCAAAATCCTTTCCTGACAGCTCAAGCAGGGGATTGACGATTGTTATTATCATAATAGTTCCCGTTGCAATGCCTGCATACTTCTTCATCTTCCCTTTGGGCAGCAGCATTTCTATTACTACTATGAACAGCACCAGTGCTACGATATTGATTGCCCATTGCTTGATAAAATCCGTCACTTGTCCTCCTATCTAAGGCCTTTTTGCCCTATCTGAGCATAGCGCTTACGTTTCCTGCACTAATCAGCGCTGTTACCGATATCATGAACATAAATGCTACTGCTGCGGTCAACGCAAATATATTCAGCATTGAGTTGGCCACGTCATCAATGCAATTTGTAATTCGCCCTTCGGCAATCGGCTCAAGCAGTGCACTTGCAGCCTTATAAAGGGCCACTAGTGCGATAATCTTGATCAGTGGTACAATGCATATAATGAGGATACCCACCAACGCTGCCGCACCTGCTGCATTTTTAATGAGTAGTGTACAACCAATTACCGTGTCTGTTGCATCTGCCAGCGTTTTACCAACAACAGGGATAAAGGTGCTGATAGCAAATTTTGCCGCCTTGCTTGTAGCCCCGTCAACTACTGCTCCCAAAGAGCCTTGCAGCGATACTGCAATAATAAATACGGTTAGTATCGCGCCAAGAGTCCAGATAACTATTTTGTTAACCAGATTTGCCAGCCTTGCCAGGTGTATTTTCTCGGAAATGTTATTTACGATCTTTAAAATAGTCGATAGAAATACAAGAGGCACAAATGTGCTTTTAATAACTGTTGCCGAAATTTCCACAATCATCAGTATTACCGGGTGCAGGATTCCACCCGCCGTAATATTTCCTCCGGATATCAACAGGGCCAGCATGACAGGAATCGCTATATACATGAAGCCAACCATTTTATCAATAATGCCGATACCCACTTTTACCACTGTGCCGAAGCTGACCAACAGTACTGATACAATAACGATATAGCATACATAGAACGCCACCTGACCTACGCTTTCATGCAAAAAATTAGCCCGCAGATTTTTAAGCAGGGCACATATCACGACCAACACGGCAAGCTTCACAAATATACCAAGATTCTGGTACAGCTCCTTAAATAAAAACCGAAGAATATTGTTTCCGATGCCCTTCAGATCAAATCCCAGCTTTCCTTCTGTCACATCCCTAATGAATTCATCAGCATTAAATTCGCCTAATATTTCAGAGCTATCTCCGTCGATATATTTCTCAATTTCACGCTTAACAGTATCAATCCCGCCTGAACCTGCCTGTTTTTCAATAAGGCCTTCTACTATGGAGGCTGAAGACGCCTCCTCCCCGGTTTCTCCAGATGCTATACAAGGTGCCGACGATAACAACGTTACAAGCACAAATAGTAAGCCCATCACTAAAGCTGTTCTGCTTTTTTTATATCTGCCCTTCAACATTCTCCTTATCCCCCTGTCATGGCATGATTTCCATAATCAGATCCAGCATGGATGTAATGATCGGCACTGCCAAAACAACAATAATCACCTTTCCGGCCAGTTCAATTTTGGATGAAATGGCGCTTTCTCCGGCATCATTACAAATCTCGGCACCGAACTCCGCTATATAGGCAATTCCGGTAATCTTTAAAATAGTGGTAAAATAAGCAGGCTTGATTTTGGCCTTTTCAGCGTAAGCACCAAGTAGGTCAACAACAGCTGATAATTTTGATGCAAGGAGCAGGAAGATAATAACACCTGTTACAATGCTCACCTGGACAGCTATTTCAGGCTTTTGCTTCTTAAGTATAATGATGAGGACAGTAGCCACAAACCCTATTCCGATAATTTGTATTATCTGCATTTAGACAACTCCCCCCAAACTCAGTCCAACCTGAAAATCGTTTTTACTGTGTCAAATAGCACGGCAATTTCCTTTACCACAATCATTAATACTACTATAAGACCTGCCAGCGTTGTCATCATCGCCTGCTCTTCCCTTCCGGACCTGATAAGCAGCTGATTGAGCACCGCAACCAGAATTCCAATCGCAGCAATTCTGAAAATCAAATCAACACCCATAATATCGTCAACCCCTTTTAACTGATTCTTGAGGCTGTCACAGCAGCACGATTACTACAGCCATACCGCCCAGCAGGCCAAGACTCTTATACATGTTTTCATTCTTCCTCCTGCTTTCCTCGGCCTTATCCTCCTGAAGCCTCAGCTGTCCAATCGTCAATCGGATGTTCTTTATTTGCCCATCCAGGTCCGTGCTTCCCAACATCCTTCCGAAGGCCAAAATAATTTCTTCATCCTCTCTGTTAAGGGCCGTCCTGCATATACATTGCTCAACTGCTTGCCCCCATGCAGCTGAAGCACTGATTGTTTTATCCTTTTTCAATATCTCAATCGTTCTGGTGAAAAAAATACATGTGTCAGATTCTTCTATTTTGCTGATTCTTTCAAAAGCCTCCATAATCACATCTGACAGGTAACTAATCTGATTTTCAAACATCTGCAATATGCTTTGCAGTTCTCTTAATTGTGCAGGTCTTTTCTTACAGTCTCGAGACAATATGAGACCTAAGAAGCTACAGGAAACTATAACAATGATACTGCCGGTAAGTTTAAAAAGCATATTCAACTGCCTCCGTAAATGGATTCCATGTTTTTGCCATCAATTACCTCCACCAGCGTCCCCGGGCCATTGGCGTTTCCAAGCACGATATATCTTTCAAAAACTTTATCCTCAATCAGCTTTAACACCTCGCGCCTGCTTTTCATTTCTGAAACATTATATCCATGGGCAGTTGTAATAATCCGCACACCTGCATTCAAGACACTGTGTATTGCCTCCCGGTCACCCTCATTTCCAATTTCATCGGTAATAATTACTTTAGGCGACATGGCTCGGATCATCATCGGCATACCGATTCTTTTTGGACATCCATCCAGCACGTCTGTCCTTAATCCCACATCATTGTGCGCAATGCCCTTTTGACATGCTGCAATCTCAGATCTTTCGTCTACTATCCCGACCTTTACTCCCTTGAATCCCAGCTGTGGGAGACCGCTCCCCAAGGATCTCGCAATATCTCTTAGAATGGTTGTTTTTCCGCATTGCGGCGGAGATATGATAAGTGTATTGAAAATATCCGAATTATTTCTGATAAGATACTTGATTGCTTTTCCCGAACAGCCGAATATTTGATTTGCCAATCTAATGTTCAGGCCTGATATATCCTTTATATTTTTTACAAAACCGCCATCAAGTACGACCCTTCCGGCAAGACCAACTCTATGCCCGCCTTTGATTGTTATATAGCCATTTTTGATCTCTTCCTGATATGCATATATCGAATTTTCGCTCATCAGCTCCAATGAGCCCCTGATGTCCTCCTGGGTTACAATAAAAGCTCCTACCGGTTTCGCCGACAACAAACCTTCTGCTCCGATAAACCATTCCTTGTAGTAGTTCTGCAGTACAAGCGGCTTGTCAGCCCTCAGCCGTATCTCCTCTAAAGGCTCAAGGCCATATATAATTGCACCCTCTATAGCTGTTGCCACTCTCTTTGCAAGCATGGGCAATATATCACGTCTAAGGCTGCTTGTACTGGTGTTTTTCAGGCTTCGGCCGCCACTGTTTTCCATATGTACTCCTCACTTTTTTCTGTATGGTATTTGTAACACATCAGCAAAACATCGCAGTCATTTATATACCTATTAGGCTTTGTCCAATTTTATGACTACTTCGTATCAGCCTACGGAAAATTTTAATCCTGTCCCTTGCGAGCTTTGATTCCTGCATCCCCCTCTTCATAAGATACCCGCACACAAAAAAACCGCTCACTAATGTGAACGGCTCCTATTTTCAAAGGGGACGGTTTTCTCCTCCCCTGAAGTACA
>CAZQCL010000057.1:0-10278 GCA_964592435.1 uncultured Oscillospiraceae bacterium | reverse complement strand
TAGAATTAGTGACATAAACAAAGCTACAGTAAATGCAAATATTAAATAACTTTTATAGTATAGCACAGTAAAATTGAAAAACAAAATAGATTAGCTAGATTAGAAACGGCTTTGAAATATTTTCTCCCAATACTCAAAGCCGGTTTTCTTATTTTATTGCATCAACGGTCAAAGGGCTTTATATCTGTAGCCTTCATAATCTGTTTATATGAATCGTTCAATCCAATAGGTTTACTGCGGGATTCCAGATATCCATAATATGTTTTGGGTGAAAACACATGATATTACCCAGCTATGATGATTGACATAATTATAACAACACCTATATTAGCACACAAGAATAAGGCAAACAACAACGTACCTTTATAGGCAGTAACCGCATGTTAACACTTTACCATTGATTGCTGTTATAATAAGCTTTGCAAAGATGTTATTGTGAAAAATATGCCTAATAGAAAAATTTATAGAAAAGGAAGCTATATATGAGATTCAAAGCTGTAATTTTTGATCTGGACGGAACGCTGCTCGATACAATTGAAGATCTTGGAGATTCTATGAATAGTGTCCTGGCAGAAAAGGGCTATCCTATACATGACAGTGAAGCCTATAAATACTTCGTAGGCGACGGAATGCGTGAATTGGCACGCAGAGCATTGCCGGAGGATAAGCGTAGCGCAAACGAGATAGATAATACTGCGGCGGCAATGACAGCCGGATATACCAAGGGATGGGCAAATAAAACTGTCCCTTATCCCGGAATTGACAAGCTATTGGACAGCTTAGGAGAGAAGGGCATAAAATGTGCCGTTCTTTCTAACAAGCCCGATGCCCTTACAAAACAAGTCATTGAAAAACTACTATCCGGCTGGAGCTTTTATCCTATATTTGGCGAGCGCCAGGCGGTTGGTATTCCAAAAAAGCCTGACCCTGCCGGTGCACTGGAAATAGCTCAAATACTAAACGTCCAGCCACATAAATGTCTTTACCTGGGAGATACAGGCGTTGATATGAAAACTGCTAATGCCGCCGGCATGTACGCTGTCGGTGCGCTTTGGGGTTTCCGCAAAGCCGATGAGCTATTAGAAAACGGAGCAAGGGAATTGGCTGCAAAACCGCAGGAGATCCTTGAGCTGCTGTAATTCTAAGCTCCGGCTGTAATCCCCGGCCCTGACTATATTTAGAATCAATCCAGATACATTTCTGCAGCGATGCTCTCCAAGTGATTTTTCGAACATCCTCTCCCGTTCCAGTGACTGCAGCCGCTACAGGATAATTCTCCGGAATGGTTTAACTGCGGATTACTTTGTTTGTATTTTGCGTGGCTGCAGGTTTTTGCGATTATAGAAAGGCTATCTTCATTATAATCATAAGTATCCATAAATTACCTCCGACAATGCATAAAAGCATAGAACTGTAATAAAAAATCCTGTATACAATGCAGAAACTATTATTCGCATTTCTTCTGCATGATATACAAGATTTCATGTATCTATTTGTGCAAGATAATTACCGATTTGTATTACAGCTTAACAAGGTTGGCAAATGCAGCCATCAGTCTCTTCATTCCTACCCTTCTAAATTCAATCTCAAGCACATAGTCACCCTCATCCTCTGTTACAGATGTGATTTTGCCGGCGCCGAATTTTTTGTGGACTACCTGATCTCCTGCCTTGAAATCTGTAACTGCCGAATTGTCTGCCGCCGGGCCCTTCGTTTTATATTCGCTAAGAGCGCCGCCTGCACCAAAGCCAAGTACGTCCACCATATCATTTCCAAAGTCCCCTCTGCCAGAAAAACCTGTGTTTCCCTTCAGGCTACTTCTCCCGAAGGTATTTCTGCCAACACTGCCGTTACCGAAGCCGCTGCTAGTGCCGAAGCCGTAGCCCTTGCCATTGCCATTGTCAAGCCTTCCGCTTTTTCCCAGCAGCTCCTCGGGAATCTCCTGCATGAATCTGGAACACGTGTTGTAGGTAGTGTTACCAAAAAGCGTTCTGACATGGGCACTGGTCAGACACAGTCTTTCCCTTGCACGAGTAATCCCTACATAGCAGAGCCTGCGCTCCTCTTCCAATCCATCATCGCTCTCAAAGGCACGCATGCCCGGGAATACCCCTTCCTCAAATCCCGGTATAAATACAATCGGAAATTCCAAGCCTTTTGCGCTGTGCAGCGTCATCAACACTACATGGTTCTTTTCATCTTCCAGACTGTCAATATCAGATACAAGGGATACATTTGCAAGATAGGCTTCCAACCCTTTTTCTTCACTTGTGGTTTCAAACTCGATTGCACCGGAAATCAATTCCTGAATGTTCTCTATCCTGGATCTTGCTTCATCTGTTTCCTCCGCTTTAAGCTCGGACAAGATGCCGGATTTATTAATCACCGTATCAATCAGCTCCTGAACATCAGCAGTCTGCGCCAAAGCCCTAAAACCGTTTATCATTTGCACAAACTGCAGCAGCTTTGCAGCGGGTCTGTTGAGCTCAGGAAATTCGGATGCAGACGAAATGACGGAATAGATGCTGCTTCCTCTTCCCAACGCAATCCCCTCGGCCTTCTGCAGCGTAGTATCGCCAATACCCCTTTTGGGAACGTTAATGATTCTCTTTAGTGCAACATCGTCGGATGGATTCTGTATCAAACGCAAATATGCGATAATATCCTTTATTTCTTTCCTGTCGTAGAACTTAAGCCCGCCAAAAATACGATAGGGTATGCCGGATCTCATGAACGCTTCTTCCAGCACACGGGATTGGGCATTAATCCTATACAGCAGTGCAAAATCTTTATTTTCTCTGTTCTCTTCTCTTATAAGCCTTTGTATCTCGCCTACAATAAAGCTTGCTTCCTCGCGCTCATTACCGGCCTCATAGTATAGTATCACCTCGCCCTGGGCATTTTCCGTCCAGAGGGTTTTGCTCTTTCTTCCCTTATTTTCTTTAATCACATGATTAGCCGCATCCAGTATTGTTTTGGTGGAACGGTAATTCTGTTCAAGCTTAACGACCCTTGCGTCCCTGAATTCCTTCTCAAAGTCCAGAATATTTCGTATATCAGCACCTCGCCATCCATAAATGGATTGATCATCGTCCCCTACCACACAAAGGTTCCTGAAGTGCCTGGCAAGCCGGCTGATTAGCTCATATTGCGCCCTGTTGGTATCCTGATACTCATCTACCAGTATGTATTTGAACTTTGTCTGATAGTATTCCAGGACCGGTGGGTGATCGTCAAACAGCTTAACTGTCAGCAGGATAATATCATCAAAATCCAGTGCGTTATTGTTCTTGAGCTTCTTCTGATAACGCTCGTAAATACTTGCGATTTTACTCATTCTGAAGTCTGAACCGGCTTCAATAGCAAATTCGGCCGGTTCAATTAAATTGTCCTTTGCCCGTCCGATTTTAGAAAGCACTTCTCTGACCGGATAGTTTTTTTCATTCAGGTTAAGCTCCTTGATGCTATCCTTTATCAAGGTTTGCTGATCGGAGGTGTCAAATATGACGAAGCTTTTGTTGTATCCCAGCTTCTCTATGTGATACCTGAGAATTCTGACGCATGCGGCATGAAAGGTACTGACCCAGATGTTATTGACCTTTCCCCCCAGAATGCTCTCCAGCCGCTCCTTCATTTCCCTGGCAGCCTTGTTCGTAAATGTGATGGCTAATATTGAGCCGGGATGGACGGGCTCATCCCTTATTAATTCCTTGATCCTATCTGAAATAAGGTTTTCATCTACTGCCTTTCTCACATACTGCAGATCCTCGGCAGTGATTGCGTCAGGCACAAAATCGCCGTGATAAGCATTACCATACTTTATCATGTATGCTATTCTGTTTACCAAAACGGAGGTTTTGCCCGAGCCTGCACCTGCAAGCACCAGCAAAGGCCCATTAATTTGGAAAACTGCCTGCCTCTGCGGCGGGTTCAATCTCCCATACTTCTTCTCGAGAAGTCTTTTCCTTAGTTCTATGAATTCCTTTTTATCTTTGTCCTTTATCATCCGATATACACCTGTTCATTTTTTATTGTCATTGAGATAAATTATACCAAACTGAAGAGTCCGGAACAAGTGTTCTAAAAAATTGGTCTTCCACAAAAATAATCCAGTGGATAACTTTTTGCGGCCATCCACTGGAAAAAGACATCAAGCTTTTTTACCTGAAACCAGCCTCAACAATAGGCGTTGGGCCAAATTAATAGTTAAACTGTAACCCGGAAGAACCGAAGGCATTTACTATACCCTCCAGTACCGACCAGTACATAATTACGCTGATTATTGAAAGAACCAGTCCGATAATACCAAGTATCAGAATAGCCCTTCCAAAGCTCTTGGTATTGCGGTTAAATGAACCTCCGAAGCTCCAAACCAAAACCATAATTAATCCTACAATCGGTATGCCGGTCAATATAAACATACCTATGAATTTCCATGTTGGTAACGGAGTTATCTTTTCGGGCTTTGGTTCAACTGTGTATTGCTGTGTCGGCGGTATGGGCTGTTGGTATGGCTGACCTGTCGGCGGCGCATAAGCCGTCTGTGGTGCCATCTGTGGTGCTGGCCGTGGCGCTGCCTGCACAGGCGATGTTGCTTCTTCCTTCACAGGCTCCGGCTGAGGTTTTGGCTGTTCCGGTGCTTGTGCTTGCTCAATCGTTGGCTTAGTATCAGCGGCTGCTTCACTAACAGCAGGAGCAGCATCCACACTGGCGGCAGCTTCCTGTTCCACGTCCTGAACAGGCTGCGCAACTTCGTTTTGAGCTCCGCAATTCAAGCAGAATTTCGAATCATCCGGCAATTGGCTTCCGCATTTCTCACAAAACATCTCTTATTCTCCCTTCAAATAACTAAAGTTAATGAACCGAGCCCCGCTCGACATCTGCAATTATTCCTCTTAATCATATGTACGCAATTATTATGCAATTATTATATAATAACATGAATAAATTAGCAAACACATCATTCCCATAATAATACAATATTCTACAGCTGGATAGCACCGTCGTATCAAATGACATCATCCGTTGATCTGTATTTATTCATTAAGCTGTTAAATATTTCAGCGGATGTGGGAGGCGTATAAGTTATTGCATTAGCACCTGCCTCTATTGTCCTCAATATAGATTCGTCATTAGGTCCTCCTGTAGCTATAATCGGTACATCCGGGAAAGATTCTCTTATGCGTTTAACGATTTGCGGTGTTTTAGCTGCTCCTGAGACATTAAGTATCGCTGCTCCCGAGGAAATTCTTTTGGCAATATCGGTTTTTTCAGACACGACCGTCACAACCAGCGGGATGTCGATTCTGCTAACCACGTCGCGCACAATATTGTTAGGCGTCGGCGCATTGACGACCACCCCGATTGCCCCCTGGTTCTCTGCATCCATTGCAAGATTAACTACCCGCTTGCCCGTGGTGGTTCCACCGCCGATCCCGCAAAATACGGGAACATCGGAGGCATAAATAATTGTGTGCGTGATAACCGGCTGAGGAGTAAAGGGATATACCGCAATGATTGCATTGGCATTGCAGTTTTTTATAATTGCCACATCAGTGGAAAACAATATGGATTTAATCAGTTTGCCGAAAATTTTTATGCCGCTTACCTGTGAAATAACTTCGGGAACCCGCACCATATGTTTTCTCAAGACGCCATGTATCTCTGGAATAGAGTTACTCATGGCTCACCTCCTATCTTGGGCATTTTTCGGTGTAACATGTTTTGAGCTCCGTACAGCTAAATTATATCAAGGTTACATCGTAAAAGCCTTATCTTAGTGTTGTAATGGTATATTATACCATATGCATCTCCCTGTCACCAGAATTTTATGTTGAAAGCTTTTTCCTAAGCAGAAAAAAGATAAAAAACAGGACCGCTGCTACCAGTACAATCGTTGCGCCTGTGGCTGTATTAAGGTAATAAGATGCAATAAGCCCGGCAATACCGGAGAACATTGAAACGCCTATCGATACGGCATGGTACTGGCGCATATTATGGGTTACGTTGCGAGCTGTTGCCGCAGGTAAGACTATAAGCGAATTAATGATGAGAAGTCCGACCCATTCGATTGCTATTGTCACGACTATAGCAATAGTAACCGTAAACAAAAGCTCAACCAGAAGCGTATTAATGCCACGGCTGGCGGCAAGTGACTTATTAATACTAATTAATAGCACCTTATTAAAAATAAGCAACCACAGTATAATGATCAGGATAAATGCAATAAACAGCAGCAATATTTCAAAGGGTGCAATGCTGAGAATATCACCAACAAGATAGGAAGAATACTTGTTAAAGCTTCCGCCAAAGGATAAAATTACAAGTCCGATTGCCACTGCCGTCGAGGAAAACACCCCGATGACCGTATCTGTAGATGCACTGCTCTTGTTCTTTATTACTGTTATGGTAACTGCAAAAATAACGGAAAATATGATTGCGCCCCAAATCGGCCGTATTCCGCCCAGCAAAGCTCCTATTGCTACACCGGTAAAGGCCCCGTGTCCGATGGAATCGGAAAAGAAGGCCATATTGTTGCTGACCACCATCGTTCCCAATAGCCCAAATATCGGTGTCAGCAAGAGCACTGCCAGCAGCGCGTTTTTCATGAACACATGGTTGGTCCAGCCAAAGGGAAGCAAAAAATCAACTACTTCATACCAAATCCCAAGCATCAATTTTTCTCCTCCCCTTCGTATTCACCATCTTCGGCAAGTGATTGCATGACGCCAAAGGACTTCCTGGTACTCTCATCGCTCAAGACCTGTTGAGGCGTCCCGCTGTTAATAACCGTCTTGTTGAGCATCACAACCCGATCAGCATATTTTGCTACAAAGTCAAGGTCATGAGAAACCAGTATAATTGAAAGGTCGTAATTACGCCTTACCTCCGAAACAATATCATAAAATAGCTCCAGACCGCCCTGGTCTATTCCTGAAACAGGCTCATCGAGCAAAAGCAGGTTCGGCACCGGATCAAGGGCCAACGCCAGCATCACCCTTTGTATCTCTCCGCCGGAAAGCGCTCCCAGCCTTCTATCTATAAGGTGTTCTGCCTTAACCTTTTCCAAGCCTGCCAAGGCCCTTTTCTTGATACTCTTCGGTCTGAACATCCATGCCGGCAATCTCGATCTGCAGGCAATAAAAAGGTCCAGTACGCTCGTCGGCGTACCGGGATCAAAGCTGAGCTGCTGCGGAACATAGCCAATCACCGGCCGATTACTGCGATCACCCCTTGAATCCAGGTACCTTAGCTCACCGGTGTGGGGCAGCTCACCCAGCAGCGCCTTCAAAAGCGTAGTCTTACCCGCGCCATTGGGTCCGATAATGGCGGTAAGCTCGCCGCAGTGTATATGTATGTTTACATCCTCCAGAATGCACACATGTCCTTTTATTACACCGAAATTTTTAATCTTTGTGCAACACAGACCATGGCATTTGTCCTCACATTGTACCTGGTTCTTATTTCCCGCCATATCTTACCTCGATATTCTTTCATCAAAAAGCCCAAAGGTTCAGTTCCCCAATGCTTCTACAAGTGTTTCCTTATTCTTTTTCATAGCTTCGATATATGCATCATATGCACCAGCATCAGACTTCCCAGTTACTACAGGATCCAGAGTATATATCCTTGCGCCCGTATCCCGGGCTATCATTTCAGCAGCCCTGGAAGAATATTGCGGTTCGGCAAACAATGCATTGATACCGGTTTCCTTGACAGTATCAATAATATCTTCCAGCTCCCTGGGCGTCGGTTCCGATCCCGGCTCTCTCTCAACGACCGCAGCAATATTCAAGTTAAACTCCTGTGCAAAATAGGGAAAGGCCTCATGGAATGTAATAATATCTCTTTTTTCCAGAGATTCCAAGGCTTCGTGCATCTCATCCTTAAGGGTCTCAAGCTTCTGCACATAAGCTTCGGCATTTGCCCTGTACAGGCTCGCATTGCTTTTATCGATTGCAGACAATTGTGTCGCAATATTATTCACATATGTTACCGCATTGCTAACACCGACCCACACATGGGGGTTTTCTTCTCCACCCTCATCCTCTAGAAGTGGGATATCTTTGCTGGCTTCTATTATCTTTAAATCATCCTGCTGCTTAATTACATCATCCAAAAAAGATTCCATCCCTGCGCCGTTTATAATAAAAACATCAGCTTTTTCAAGGGTTTTCAGATCATCCGGCTTCAGGGCGTAGCCATGCAAACACCCAGTCTGGGGCGCAGTCATATTTTTTACAGTAACTGAAGGGATGTCCTTTGTCACATTAATAGTCGAAATATACACAGGATAAAAGGAAGTCACCACATTCAGTGCTGCCTGTTCGTCAACCCCTGAAGTATTATTCCGGCCACTACTTCCTGTACGCTCGCAGGCTACCATAAAAAGCACCGAAGCAAGAATAAGGCACAGGGTCGCTGAGCGGAGAATTCTTTTAACCATTCCGTTCCTCCTAAATCTATTGTTTGCTATGGGTATACTCTACCATAAAAATTCTTATCATAGCAAACAATAAATACAGGCTTTTGCCCAAGGAGGAAGTATTTATCTCAGACGCCAGACCAAATCATTCCATCGAAGCTCGTTCTTAAACGAATGTATGTTGGTATCTGCGTCGATTGGGAGAAATTCTATATTCATCATTTCAGCCCAATCCTCCATATGCTCCATTGTCAGATCAAAGGAGAATGACGTATGGTGCGCGCCACCTGCAAGTATCCAGGCCTGTGCCGCTTCCTTAAGAGAAGGCAGCGGTTTCCAGATTGTGCGCGCCACCGGCAGCTTTGGCATATCATAAGGCTGCTTGACAGCTTCCACTTCATTGACAATCAGGCGGAATCGATCTCCCATATCAACCAGCGAGGCCGCCACAGCAGATCCAATCTTTCCGTCAAAGACCATACGAGCGGGATCCTCCCTGTTACCTATTCCCAATGGATGCACCTCTATCTTCGGCTTGCCTGCGGCAATAGACGGACATACCTCCAGCATATGGGCACCCAATATCATTTCTTTACCATTCTCCAAATGATATGTATAATCTTCCATAAAGGAAGTGCCCTTCTTCATGCCTGTAGCCATCACCTTCATGATTCTTAGCAAGGCGGCAGTTTTCCAGTCGCCTTCACCCCCGAAGCCATAGCCTGCCTCCATCATCCTTTGTGCAGCAAGTCCCGGTAACTGCTTGAGCCCATGAAGGTCTTCAAAGGTAGTAGTAAATGCACCAAACCCACCTTCCTTGAAGAAAGCCTTTAAGGCCAGCTCGATTTTCGCCTGTTCACGAATGGAATCCATTCTTTTGGCGTCCTTGAGAATATCCTCGGCAATAAAATACTGCTCCTTATATTCCTCTAAAAGCCCATTCGCTTCCAGATCGCTTACCTCATTGACCAGCTTAACAAGATCACCGATTCCATAACCGTTAACAGACCAACCCAGCTTGATCTGCGCATCGACCTTATCACCTTCCGTAACGGCCACCTCACGCATATTGTCACCAAAGCGGGCTACCTTCAGGGATCTGGATTCAGTACAGCCTATTGCCGCACGCATCCAGGCGCTGATGTGGCTGCGCACATCTTCGTCTTCCCAATGACCAACAACTACTTTACGCTGAAGACGCATCCGTGCACCTATATAGCCGTGTTCGCGATCTCCGTGAGCCGACTGGTTCAAATTCATAAAATCCATGTCAATGCCGTCCCAGGGAATATCCCGGTTAAACTGTGTATGCAAGTGTAACAAGGGCTTATTCAGAATGGACAGGCCTGCTATCCACATTTTCGATGGCGAAAAGGTATGCATCCAGGTTATAATGCCGGCACAGGCAGCACTGTGGTTGGCTTCCTCACATACCTTGCGGATCTCCTCTAAGGTTGTAACCACAGGCTTTAAAACAACCTTACCTGCAATAGCGGAATCATTATCCAAGCCTTCGACTATAATTCTCGAATGCCCTGCAACCTGTTCCAATGCTTCAGGCCCATAAAGATGCTGGCTTCCCGTAACAAACCAGAATTCATATTTCTTCAAATCTACCATTCCCATATCCTCCCTATAATTATTGTGCAATTTAGCTCATTTCATATTATAACATACTTGTATGCACAAGTTAATAACCTCTGATAATAAAATGTGATTATCTTGTGATAATGTCACCCTATTAACTATCGTGAGAAAATGTCACCCCCAGCCTACATTTTCCGTTCATGTTTTTAATAAATGGGTCCTGTGCCCCATTTATTGCAGATTATCACCATGATATTATTAAATTG
>CAZQCL010000056.1:0-10477 GCA_964592435.1 uncultured Oscillospiraceae bacterium | reverse complement strand
CATAGTCAAACGCCAACATGTTCAACATAGATATCACCTCTTTTAAGTTGTGGGCTAATCCCTTAAGAACTCCATTATACTACATTGTAGAAATATTTTCCCAACATTGCATTGTTGTATTTTGACCAGTGTATTTTGGCTAATGTATTCCTAGAGTAAAATTATCGTAGGCAAAAAAAATAGAAAAATCCCCACAGAGGTCTTCTCTGGCGCCATTAATCTTAGTTGGTTAGCACGACTAACCAACTCATTATTCTCTTTTTTGAACTCATTTTTATCACACACCGGGTTGGTAATCAACGCTATAGGCGCGGCAGTTAGCGTTGTAAAAATAAGCAAAGATAAGCAGTGAGAAGGAGAGTAAAACGTAAAACTCTCTGTTTCGAAGGAAGAATCAACCCGGCAGCTCCGGTTCAGAAACAAATAATTGATGTTCTGAAGCACACCGATGAGATATTGATTTGGATTGCCGATAATGAAAACCATGTAGTAAAGGTGATACAGTTAGCTTGGAATTATAGCACACATAAAGCGGTGTTCGATGGGGTTTTGAATACTGTGTAGCATCATAAGCTACTTCAATGCTGCTTTAATAAAACAATAAATTTCTTATACTATTAAATAAAATTTTAATAAGTATCTTTATCTGTTGTTTTATTAAAATAAAAGTGCTAAAATTTTAATAATGATTGTAAGAATAAATTGTTAAAACTATTGATAATAATAAGGGGAGAAAAACATATGCATTCAAATAGAGCGGGTGTTTTTATGAAGCAGCCATCAGGCTATGTTACTTATCCATGCCCAATTTGAAACAATTCATCCCTTCTTAGACGGTAATGGCAGAATGGGGCGTCTTCTTATAACATTTTGGCTCTGTCAGCAAAAAATTCTATCTCAACCCTTACTATATTTAAGTTATTTCTTTAAACAAAATCGTCTTGAATATTATGATAGATTGACCGCAATTAGAGAAAAGGGAGATTGGGAAGGGTGGCTAAAGTTCTTATTAAAAGGAGTTGCGCAGGTTTCTGATGAAGCTATATCTTCCGCAAAAGAGATTATTATTTTACGGGATAGCTATTCAAAAATATTGTATCAAAAGAATAGTAGTAATGCTAACTACCAAAAACTCCTTGACTGTTTATTTGAAGCACCTATCGTTACAATAAATAAGGTTAAGGATTTACTTGATGTATCATACCCCACAGCAAATACTTTAGTCGGAGATTTTGCTGATTTAAATATCCTTAATCCATTAGATATAGAAAAGAAAAGAAATAAATCTTTTAAATTTACAGGCTATATTAATATTCTTAATAAAGGAACCGAGTTATAGGAGAAAGAGTGCATTTATTTAGTAAACATACCTCCCTCACCCGTAATCTCACGCTTTCTTTAGTAATCTCTTGTCTAGGTAAACATCAAACAAACATCAAATTGTAAGTTTTTCGGCTTTTTCCAGGATAAGCAAAACCGCCTATCCCTACGGACAAGCGGCTTGTCTTGGTTGCGGGGGATGGATTTGGACCACCGACCTTCGGGTTATGAGCCCGACGAGCTACCGGACTGCTCCACCCCGCGATATAAATTCACAGTTGGGGAAGTTTCGCTGTGCCATATCAATATGAACACAACGTCCTCAACCGCGCCTGTATAGTATAACACCGTAATGCTTATATTGCAAGCAGATTTTTTTGGCAAGGCTTTTGCGATGTAACCTAATATAATTCAGCTAGAGGAACTCAAAACATACTGCATCGCAAAATTCCCTAGCCGCCTGTAACTATCGTGTGTTTTTTGCTGTTGCAAAAGCCAACACCGGGAGTGCTGGATGGCTGCTAATAAAAAAACGGCCTCAAGCATTTCTATCCGCTTAAGGTCGTCCGTTTTTAATGGTGCCGCTGATCGGATTTGAACCGATACGGTGTTGCCACCGAAGGATTTTAAGTCCTTTGTGTCTGCCATTCCACCACAGCGGCGAGCTAAACTAGCCTTATTTCATTTTTATAACTATAACACCCGGATTATTAAAAATCAATCAAAACTCTAAAAATACTGGTTGGTCTTGCGATAACCTCCGCCGCCTCTTTTCGAATCAAAGCTCTTTTTAAGGTCATGCATTTTCTCATCGCTGTCTTTCATAAACTTTGCCAAACGATCCTCAAAAGACAAGTCTGTGCCGGCACTTCTGCCCCAATCCGCTTCCGCAGGCGGTACACTATTTCCCGAAGCAGTTCCGGAATTCGTTTTTAAAGTCTTCTTGCTATCAACTGCCTTCTTAATAGAAAGACTAATCTTGCCTTTATCCGTTGAAAGAACCTTAACTCTGACCTCCTGATTTTCCACCAGATGATCTTTGATGTCCTTAACATATTCATCAGCAATCTCAGAAATATGAACCAGACCGGTTTTCCCGTCAGAAAGTTGAACAAATGCACCGAAATTGGTTATCCCGGAAACCTTACCGTCAACAATATTACCAACCTCAACAAGCATACAAAAAGAAATCCTCCTTAATGTTTATAAAAAGCGATCCATATCGCTAAAACAAACCTGGGGTCGCTCCGCCCGATCCAATTCCGTTGCGAGCACTTCGATTATATAGCATATGAAATATTTCGTCAAGCCTGTATTTACAGGCACTTTAACGAAATTTTGCTATAAAAATATCTCCTGCTAAAAAAATAAAAAAACTTCCTTTTATGGAAGCCTTCGTTCATTTATTCTATTTCTCCAAGCTAATTTCCTATGTCCACATATACTCTTTCGTCTTTTTTGACCATGCCCAATCTTTCTCTGGCTACCTTTTCTACATATTCATCGCTCTGTATCATATCCTTTTCCTTATTCAATTCCTCATTCAGCCTTGCTTCTTCTTCGATCTTATTCTGCAGCTTACTCAGTGTAAGGTTTTTCGCGTGCATAAGTTGCTGCTGGTTCACAGCAATATAAGATAAATATAAAAAAATTACCAACAACAAAAAAACTAATAATGGTGACTTTTTTCCTTTGTTCATTGCAATAACCCTTTCTCCTGGTATATAAATTCTACGTATCTTCCAAAAATCCTTCTTTTTGCTTTCTAATTTTTCCCCTAATCCACCTAATACATTTAAGTACCAGCCTGACGGGATAAGACAAAAAAATCGCTATGGTTTTAACAGCTATAGTGATTATTTTGATAATAAAAAGAGACGATTTCATAATTATTCTGCTAAATAAGAGAGTGTACAAAACAACGCCGAGGAACGCGCCTAAGAACAGGTAAGCTCTAAGTTCTCCATCGTTGCTGTAAAATATAGTCAGAAACATAATGACAGACACTATCATCCAGTAAAGCAGATCCTGCACACTGGTCACCGCCCTGCCTGTCTTCACAGCCTTTCTAAATATTCTAAAGGCATCATAAACCAAGGCAATCACCATGCCGCCTACGACAGACAATAAGAACGCATACGCTTGGGAGCTAATAGAAAGTATCATTTGAACAACCTGGCAAAGAAGCCGCCTCTACTGCGCGACCCTTCCCTGTCGGAATACTCACAGCTAATGACATCGCCTTCTATCCCTAATTCGGAGCTATCAATATTCAGTTTGTTTATATGCAGGTCAATTCCTTTTATAATCAGCACGCCTAATTCAGTATCTACAATCACACATTCATCGTTAAAACTTTCAACGTCAATTACCCCGGAAATACTCAGCTTTTCTCTATTTTCAAGTATCAGGTTCTGAATCCTCGGCTTTTGTACCTTCTTATCATCGATCACCAAATACCCCTCCAGCACAGATTGCTCTATCTGATTTATATGCATGTACAATCTAGAACATGCAAACAATCAATATTAAATGCACTGGTGGAACCTGCATCCATATATTTCACAATATCACATACATTTCTTTCGACTCTGCTTTTGTGACATGCTCTGCCACCGAAGTAACCTCAACCTTTGTAAGCCTGCTGCCAAACCTGATTTCTACAACATCTCCTACCTTTACCTCAGTACCCGGCTTTGCAGCTTTTCCATTAATGCTCACATGCCCGGTTTCACAGGCTTCGTTAGCTAATGTCCGCCGCTTAATTAGCCGGGACAGCTTCAAATACTTATCAATCCTCATAAAATCTACCACCTTTCCTAAAAACAGCACTCGCTAACTCACTATCACTTTTTCCGAAGGCTCGTCTTCGCCTCATTCCAAAGCTCGTCCATTTCGGCAAGGCTCATATCCTCAAGCCTCTTGCCCGCCTTCAGACTCTGCTGTTCAATATATTCAAACCTTCTGATAAATTTGTCAGTCGTTCCGGTAAGAGCCAGCTCAGGCTGAATCCTGAGGAACCTGGACAGGTTAACAAGGGCAAATATCGCATCCCCCAGCTCATCCGTTATTCTTTCTAGGTTTCCGGTTCTGTATACCTCGCGTAATTCATCTATTTCTTCATCAATCTTTCGGAATACATCGTCCGTATTATCCCAGTCAAATCCTACCTGAGCAGCCTTCTGCTGCACCTTATAGCTCCTCATAAGTGCGGGAAGATTGGCGGGCACATCCTTTAGCACGCCGGTCTGGCTTTTCAGCTTCTTTTCTTTCTTCTTGATGGCTTCCCAGTTTTCATTTACCTGCTCTACCGTATCGGCGCCAACATTTCCAAAAATGTGCGGGTGTCTTGAAATGAGCTTGCTGCATATTTCTGTGGTGACGTCATTCATATCAAATTCACCGTTTTCATCGGCAATCTGCGCATGAAATACTATCTGCAGCAGCAGGTCACCCAACTCATTACAGAACTTGTCGGTGTCGCCGGCATCCAGTGCTTCGAGCACTTCATAGGTCTCCTCGATTAGATATATCCGCAGACTCTCATGGGTCTGCTCTTTGTCCCAGGGACATCCTTTTTCAGAGCGGAGCCGTTTCATAACATCCAGAAGGTCATTGAAATCGTACTTGTCCTTTAACATCACCATTTCTCCCATGTATTACACAAACGTCGCCGGTCAACCGGCTCCATTTATTTTCTCCGCTTATTGTATATGTTTTTATCTATTCTCGCAAGCCCACAGCCCCAGCGCGGGATTGCTGATGTAGAATACCTCCTCGCCATCATCCAGTGTATTAAATCCGTCCTTGAGCTTTGCCGGATCATACCGTTTCATGGTCTCCTCCAGCGGCTCACAAATAAAATTAACTCCTTCCGTTTCCTGACGTGTAAGCTTCCCCGGTGCATAGGTAATGGAGAACCTGCCGTCAGAGGAGCCATGAATCAAATGTGCAGCGGCTGAAAGGTTATTTATCAGGTCCTCATTATGCCTGCATAACTCAAGGACCTTCTCCCTGCCCACATAGCCATATTTCCTAATCAAAGCGTCATTTCTATCATCCTCGCCAAATCTGCTTATACCGGGAGCAATGACGATCAGCTCCCCGCCGTCTGCAATAGCCATTCTGGTTCTGTAAATCGCCTTATTACCGACCCATGTGCTTTTGAATTCCTTTGGATCCAGGTAAACAACTACCTTCTTTAAAGGTTTATCCACAAAAATAATATTCTTCCTCTTGCTTAAGCTCACCGCTTCCTCAAACAGCTTCCGCTTATTCCCTGCAAAGAGCGCGTGGATAGCGGTCTCGCCCTCGGATTGCGTCGTAACCGTAAGTACATATTGAAGCGGCACATCCTTTATAAAATGCTCCTGGGCATAATCAAATACCTTACGCACAGGTGAATGATCGCGTCCCATAATCCTTTCAAGGCCGTAGAATGCACCCAGCATATGGGATTGATTAATCATGCTGCTACCGCCGCAGCCGACAAAAATGTTTTTACTATAATTGGCCATCCCAACAACCTCATGGGGCACCACCTGCCCAATGGAAATAATAAGGTCATAGGTCTTATCCACGATACGCTTGTTCACTTCTACATCAATAGGATCAGATATCAGTCCTTCCGAGATTTCGTTTACATAATCCCCAGGTACCTGGCCGATTTTTACCACGTCACTCCTCCACTTGTGAACAATAATAGCCTCTTGAGGAACCACTCCGAGGAAGAACTCCTCAATTTCAGCGGGAGTCATGGGTGCATGAGTCCCAAGAGCCGGCATTACATCAACCTGACAGTATTTATTCAGCATCTCGTAATAAAAAGCGGTAATTTTGCCCGCGCCGGAATGCATCCTGGTAAAGTCAGGCGGAATAAGAAGAATCCTTTGCTGCCTTATGCCTCCTTCAGTCTGAGTGTCCGTCTTTAAATCGGGCAGCCAGGCTGATATGCTTTCCGCCAAGGTCCGGCGCAAATCACTATCCGTGATCCCCTGCTCTGTTTGCGCCCTTAAAATAATCTCTTTCATATAGGCCCTCCTCTTTCAACTGTATCCTCGTGCTTTGAATCGTTCATTACGTTCGTTGTATACGCTGGCTCGGTCAGCTCAATCAACTAACTGTGTGTGCTCATCAAACAGTATATGCCGAAGAAGCTGTCGTACCGCCCCGCTCCGTCCAATTGGTGTGAAAATATTCGCCCCTTGGCTTGTCTGTTCGCTCATACAGATGTGCACCGAAATAATCTCTTTGCGCCTGAAGAAGGTTGGCCGGTAAATTTTCACTCCTGTAGCTGTCAAAGTAGGCCAATGCAGCAGAAATCGCCTGTACGGGAATACCCAGCGTAACCGCGACGGACACAACCTTTCTCCAATCCTGCTGGTATTTGTCAATAATATCTTTAAAATAAGGATCAAGTAACAGGTTTGGCAGCTCCAAATCTCTGCCATAGGCTTCCTTTATTTTGTGCAAAAATTGCGCCCTGATAATACAGCCGCCTCTGAATATCATTGCAATACGGCCATAATCCAAATCCCAGCCAAACTCCTCCGCAGCTGCTTTCATAAGCGCAAAGCCCTGGGCATAGGAGCATATTTTACTTGCATAAAGAGCCCGACGAACCGATTCAATAAATTCTTCTCTGTTTCCGCTAAAGCTAACGTCGGCCGGTCCCTTCAGCACCTTTGCGGCTGCAACCCTTTCGTCCTTTATTGCAGATAAGCAGCGAGCAAAGACCGCCTCTGTGATGACAGGTGTCGCCACACCAAGATCCAACGCACTTTTACTTGTCCACTTACCGGTTCCCTTTTGCCCTGCCTTATCGAGAATCATATCAACCATTGGATTTCCTGTGTCTGGATCTATCTTTGCAAATATATCGGCTGTTATCTCAATCAGGTAACTATCCAGTTCACCCTTATTCCATTCCGCGAACACCTCATGAAGCTGGGTAGCAGACATGCCCAGTACATTTTTCAGCAGCGAGTAGGCTTCGCAGATTAACTGCATATCACCGTACTCTATACCGTTATGGACCATTTTTACATAGTGCCCCGCGCCGTCCGTGCCTATGTATGTGCAGCAGGGCTCCCCGTCCACCTTGGCCGAAATAGCTGTAAATATTGGCTCGACCAATTTATAGACATCCTTCTCTCCACCGGGCATAATGGCAGGGCCAAGCAATGCGCCTTCCTCGCCCCCCGATACTCCGGTGCCGATAAAGCGGTAACCTTCCGCCTCCAGCTGCTCGCTCCTTCTGATCGAATCTTCATAAAATGAGTTTCCGGCATCAATAATAATATCGCCCTTGGAGGCATATTCCTTCAGCTGCTCTATCATATCGTCAACAGGCTTACCTGCTTTGACCATGATAATCATTTTCCTCGGCTTCTCCAGGGAATTGACAAACTCCTCGATAGAATAGGTGCCCAGAATCTTTTTCCCAGCCGCTTCCGCAACCATTTCGTCTGTTTTCCCTCTCGAGCGATTATAAACGGAAACCGAATATCCTCTGCTCTCAATATTTAGAGCCAGGTTCTTGCCCATAACTGCAAGTCCGATTACACCAATATTTTGCTTACCCATTCTATCATTCTCCTTTATCACTGTTATTACATTCGTCACATTTATGGATATATGCTATTGTATATCTGCTTTGAAAGCTCATAGGCCTTCATATAAATTTCATGGTTGTCGGCAATCGGTTTCACGGTCTTTTTCGGCTGCATCCCATTTAGTACCGTGTCCGGATTGGCCGCACCCAGCGTTATCATTGTTAAAAATGCCGCACCCAGCGCCGAGGCCTCCTGCACTTCGGGTACCAGTATTTCCTTATTAAAAATGTCCGCCTGCATCTGGAGCCAGGGTGACGAATTGGTATATCCCCCGTTAGCCATTACTCGAATAGCACGATCCCTCAGCTCCGTCATTACCTCGAATACAGAATAGAGCCTGAACATGACCCCTTCCATCGCGGCACGGATAATATGCTTTTTAGTGTGGAAATGGCTCAGACCATACATCAGGCCTCTCACACCTGCATTCCAGTCGGGACTTCTCTCTCCTGTTATATAGGGTAGGAAAATCAGGCCGTCGCTGCCGGGATTAATCTCCGATGCAAAGCTGTCAAAAATGCCATAAATGCTCTTCTGCGCCTGCTGAGCATCAAACTCGAATTGCTTCCTAAACTCTTCTCTCAGCCATCTGAGTATAATACCGCCATTATTAATCGCCCCACCCGCAACCCATGTGTCCTTCGTAAATGAATAGCACCAAGTGCGCTGTGCAGCATCCAGGAGCGGGCTGCTCACTGCTGTCCGAATTGCCCCGCTGGTTCCGATTGTCGAAGAAAAGGAGGTATCATCACGTACACCGCAGCCCAGATTTGCCATAATCCCGTCCCCGGATCCGATAACCAGCGGCGTATCGCTGGGAATCCCCAGCAGACCCTCATATTCCTTTTTAAAGCCCCTGAATGTATGTGTACATTCCACAACACCGCTAAACCGATCCTGCGAAATACCTAAAATTTCGTTTAGTATCATATCATCCCAGTTTTGTGTATGGATATTATAACAGCCCTGACAGGAAGCAAGCGTATAGTCCACTGCAAAGAATCCATAGAGCTTGAAGATAAGGTATTCCTTAATGGTAATAAACTTTGCAGTCCTATTGAACAAATCCGGCTCATTGTTTTTAAACCACAGAATCTTGCTGACAGGATATAAGGGATGCTGCACTCTGCATCCGGTTCTGTTGTAAAGATCGCCCAGATCATAGTGGCTCGCTATGTATTCGGCCTCCGCAGAAGCCCTGTTATCCGCCCAGGTCATCAAAGGGGTGAGCGGCTCGCCTCTTTTACCAACCAACAGCAAGCTGTGCATGTGGCAGCTAATCCCGATGCCTTCCAGTCTATCGAGGCCAAGGCTGAAACCTAGGCTGTTACTGTTACCATTGCCACCGCCGACCTTTCCGCTGCCACTACTACTGTTGCAGCCGTCATTGCCGTTAGCCCTCACACTACCGCCGTCGCAGTAGCTGTATCTGTTTCCCTTACCGATTCCGGCTGATCCGCTCCTTCCAACTCCTGACTGATCCACACATGCCCTGATGACCTTTACCACACAATCAAAAACAACATCAGCATCCATCTCGGCACGGCCATCTGCCGTAGTTGTCAACTCATATTCCATGTCGGATATGTTCTTTTGCAGTCCATCCCGATCGAACAACGCCGCGCGAACGCTGGAGGTTCCTATATCCAAGCTTAAAAAACATTCGCCCATTTATGTTTCATCCCCTCTGCCATCCGTTACTATAAGCCTTGTCATTATGCCATGATCTATCACAACACAGCCGTTTATAAGCTTCCTTTTTACTCAACAAAATAATCCTGCGCTCACCCATGATTTCTGAGCTTAGGGATTATTATACCGCAGATAAATGCAATATTCTTTGCTATAATTGCTGGTTTTCATGTATTAATTGCTCTACTGTCTCAACTAAGGGCATTTGCGATGTAACATGTTTTGAGTACCGCAGCACAATATATTGCGGGTATATATGAAAGTATGTCACTATATATTGTAATGGACTATTCAAAATAAAGCTTTAGACAGGTATGGTGGAGGCAGCTATGTATTAATAAAAAAGTCCAAAATGTCTTCGATACTGATAATTCCTCTTACAAAACCGTCATCCAACACAGGCATTGCAATAATGTGATTTTCTCTCAAGCGTCTTCCGGCGGTCAGCACGTCTTCATCTACCGTCGCCGTGATTACCTTTTTGGACATTACCCATTCAACAGGGCATTCCGAATAATGGCCGGGTGTAATTAAAAACCTGTATATATCGGCCTTGACAATCATACCTACCAGCTTACCCGCCTGATCGACAACAGGTGCTCCGTTTACTCTCATACTGCTCATTTTTTCCAGGGCTGTCCCGATTGTTTCATCATCCTGGATAGTAATTATATTACCTTTCATTACACCGGAAACTTTCATTCTTCCACCCCCCACACAACTTCGGTTTGTAAGCTATTCGCAGCTCCCGCCGCTTATCTGTGCCAACATCATGGGATTTAGATTACATATTTATTGTATCATATGATTACACATGTTTAAAGAACCAGGTGTAATTGCTTGTTTTTGCC
>CAZQCL010000055.1:0-10671 GCA_964592435.1 uncultured Oscillospiraceae bacterium | reverse complement strand
CAATTCTACGTTATTTGTTATGCATTGTCAAGATACTATTTTATCATTTGTTCCGCTGCCTATTCGTCTAGATAGCATTCCCATTTTTCCTCAATCAGCAGATGGTCAGTCCATTGTGTATTATCTTTTTTCTCGGTCAAAGCAAAACCATGCTTGATGTACAAATACCTCGCTGCTTTAAGCATTTCTATCGTCCACAGGGTGATATGCCGGTAGCAAACCAGCGAATATACGCCTCATTTTGCACCAAGCTTTCTGTCTATTACTTCTTTATTATCGGCATCCAAAGCTCAGCGTTTTGTGCATCATACTTCTCAATAACAGGGCGGCCCGGTGCCTGTTCGTATCCAGATGTCGGAAACCAATTCACATACAGATCACTATAACATCTGGCTATTGCAGAACGATCTCCGTCAAGCTGAATAGTTACAACCACCCATGTTGTCAACCTTTAAAGTGCAGAAATCTTATGTTGTATCATGAGAAAAGCGCCTCGACAAAATCCCTGGAATCAAAAGGCTGTAAATCATCCATTTGCTCTCCGACGCCTATAAGCTTGACCGGCAGTCCAAGATCGGCCTTGATTGAAATTACAATACCGCCTTTTGCAGTCCCGTCCAGCTTTGTCAAAACAATTCCTGAAACATCGGTCACCTCGCTAAAGGTCTTAGCCTGCGATACAGCATTCTGGCCGGTCGTGGCATCAAGTACAAGCAAGTTCTCGCGCTTTGCGTCCGGCATTTCCCTGTCAATAATACGTGAAACCTTTCGCAGCTCCTCCATCAAATTCTTCTTCGTATGAAGTCTGCCTGCCGTATCGCAAATCAAAACATCTGCTTTACGCGCTCTGGCTGCCTGCATAGCATCAAAAATAACCGCAGCCGGGTCCGAACCTTCATCCTGCTTAATCAGTTCAACTCCGACCCTGTCAGCCCATATTTGCAGCTGATCAATCGCAGCTGCCCTAAATGTATCAGCCGCAGCAAGTATCACCTTCTTGCCCTTCTTTTTGAGCATATCGGCAATCTTACCAATAGATGTGGTTTTGCCAACCCCATTTACGCCGATGACCATAATCACAGCCGGTGACGGCTCTATAGCCAAAGCCGGTGTGTCTTCTCCGAGAATCTCTATCAGTGATTCCTTTATAAGCTCTTTTATTTTCAGCGGGTCAGTAATCTTTCTCTCCTTCACCTTTTGCTTAGTGATTTCAATGATGTGAAGTGATGTATCAATCCCCAAATCCGCAGTAATCAGCACCTCTTCAAGCTCATCAAACAGATCGTCGTCAACCTTTCCAAAGGAAACCAGTACCTGATCTATTTTTTCGGTTATACCCTTTCTTGTCTTTGTAAGTCCTGCCTTTAATTTATCAAAAAAGCTCATGTTAGCTCACCTTTTCTCCCATTTTCATTGATACAATCTTTGATATGCCATGCTCCTGCATTGTCACGCCATAGAGCATATCGGCTCCCTCCATGGTGCCTTTTCTATGTGTTACCATAATGAACTGCGTTTGGGACGAATACTTTCTCAAATATTCAATAAAACGATTAACATTTGCTTCATCAAGAGCAGCCTCTATTTCATCTAAAACACAAAATGGCGCAGGCTTCATCCGCAGTATTGAAAAGAGCAGCGCAATAGCAGTAAAGGCCCGTTCTCCACCGGAAAGAAGCATCATATTCTGCAGCTTCTTACCCGGAGGCTGAGCCTCAATCTCTATACCGCTTTCGAGAACATTATCTTCATCAACCAGAATTACGGCGGCTCTTCCTCCGTTAAAAAGCTCTCTAAATACAATGTTGAAATTAGTATTTATCAGCTTGAATTGCTCTAAAAACTGCTTTTTCATTATGGAAGTCATTTCATATATAACGCGCTGCAGCTTCTGACTGGCTTGCTCCATATCATCTCTCTGTTCGCTCATAAACTCGAAGCGTTCCTTTGTCTTAACATAGTCCTCAATAGAAGCAATATTAATCGTTCCCAGCTCCTTGATGGCATTTTTCAGCTCATTAATCTTTCTCTGTGCTTGTGTTATACTGCCAATATCCTTTTTCAACTGTGCGGCAGCAGAATATGTAATCTCATATTCATTCCACATTCTGTCCTGTAAGGCATCCATTTCAGTTTCAATCTTAGCCTTCCTAACCTCAACTCTTGAATATTCCTCCTGAAGGAGTAGAATAGTTTTATTTGTTTCGTTAATCTTGTTCACAATATCGTAAATGTCTTCTTCGAGTATTTTTCTTTCTTCGTTCAATCTGTCCAGCTCAAGGGTCTTCCCCGTCTGCTCCTGATTATGCCTCTTAATCTGCTCATTGAGACCTTCATTCAACTGCTGCAGGTTTGCGATCTCGCTAAGGGATTTGAATTTCTCCATTTCCTTCCTGTTCATGCTTTTGAGAATGGAATCCTTCTCATTTATCAAGCGCTCTGAGTTCTCCTTAGCGGATTCAATGCTTTCATTAATGGAATTCACCGAGATTTTGAAGTCGGTAATATCGGCATGGAGTGCATCTCGAACCGCCTGATCCTCCTTATTCTTCTCCTGGTATTCTGCAACGGTTCTTTTAGCCTCGCTCATTTCTAATTCAATCGCCTCAAGCTCCTGCCTATATTTAGACAGTTCATCCTCAATGTCAACAATCTGCCTTTCCAGCTGTTCCTTCTCCTGCTTAAGCATTTCCATTCTTGCAGAAAGTCTGTTTATATTCTCCTCGACCTGTGCAAGATTGCTTTCATCTCTTATTCTAACCAGTTCATTGTTTTTTAGTTCGCTTTCCGTAGATGAGATTTCCTTATTCGTTTTTGCAATATCTTTCGACAGTTGCTTAATATCATTCTCCACTTGCTTCTCTGTCACTTTCAACTCCTGAAGCTCGGCATTCAGCTCATTGATTTCCCTGCTCCTGCTCAAAATACCTGTTCCTTTGCCTTCAGTACTGCCTCCGGACATAGAGCCACCTGTGCTGAGCAAATCTCCTTCCAGTGTCACTATCCTGAAGGAGTAACCAAAGGATCTGGCTATTTTTATAGCATTATCCAATGAATCGACAACGATAACCCTTCCCAGCAGGCTTGTAATAATTCCGTCATAAGATGAATCCGCAGTAACCAGTTCGCTGGCAATACCACAAAAGCCTTCACATTTTTTTATGCGGCTTAATGTATTAGAGTCAAAGCTTTTTCCTTTAACAGAGCTGACGGGCAAAAATGTGGCACGCCCCAACTTGTTCTTTTTCAGATATTCTATCGCTCTTTTTGCATCCTCTTCACTTTGTGTAACTATATTCTGAAGAGCGCTGCCAAGGGTTATTTCGATTGCGGTCTCGTATTTTTTATCAACCTTAATCAGCTGAGCCAACGCCCCATGTATTCCTTTGCCGAAATCCGGCGATTCACGGCAGGCCTGCAGAAGCTCTCTGACGCTTCTGTAGTATCCTTCCAGGTTTTGCTCCATCTCCTTGAGGGTTCTTACCCTGGATACCTTATACTGGACGCCGGATTTTAGCTTAGTTTGCCTTATGTGCAGCTCCTCAAGCATTCTGTCCGATTCATCCCGTGCATCGGATAAAGCCTTTAATTTTTCCCTTTGTTTACCTATCTTCCCTGAAGCATGCCGGATGCTTTCTTCCAGATCCTCTTTCTTTATCTTCTCACGATCGATTTCAACGATATGCTGATATACTTCGCTATCAATGTTTTTTTGCCGCTTGTGCATGTTTTCAATATGGTTTTCAACATTGCTTATCTGCATCTTCTTATCGGATTGAATGTCCATCTTATCCATGATGCCCGTTTTCAACAGTTCAATATGTCTTTCGCTTTCGTCCAGTGTTTTCAGCAATTCTGCCATTTGATTCTCATATTCGGCAAGCTTTGTACTATATATTTCCAGCTGCTTTTCAAGATACTTGAGCCTGTCCTGTTTTCCTGCTTCCTCTGCATCAAGTCCGTCCAATTTTGCTTTCAATTCTGCATTTTCAGAGCTGAGCCTCTCTATGTTTTGCCTGAAATTTGCAATTTTTTCATCATTAAGCTTAATATCGGAACTGCAATGCTCCATAAGTGAATCCAGTTCGTGATGTCTTTGCCTGGCAGTCTCAAGTTTTACATCAAAGGACTTAAGAAGGTCAGTCTTTTCTTTATTCGATTCGGTAATTTCATTCAATTTATTATTTTCAGCATCAACATTATCTTTTACAGTGCTATATTGGGTTTCAAACTCCGCCAGTTTGGCATTATACTTATCCATATTTACCAGGTAGACATTGATCTCGAGTTCTTTCAGGCTTTCTCTGAGATTCAGGTATCTGCGGGCGTTTTCAGACTGTTCCCTCAAGGGTTCCAGCTGTATTTCCAGCTCATTGATAATATCATTTATTCGTTCGATATTTTGTTTGGTCTGTTCCAATTTCTTCTCGGAATCCCGCTTTCTAACCTTATACTTCATTATTCCGGATGCCTCTTCAAAGATATGCCTCCTGTCCTCGGATCGCGAACTCAGAATCTCGTCAATTCTTCCCTGCCCAATGACAGAATAGCCATCCTTACCCATACCGGTGTCCAGAAACAACTCAGTTATATCCTTTAGCCTGCAGGCTGATTTGTTGATTAGGTACTCACTTTCACCCGAACGGAATACCCTGCGTGTTATGGTAACTTCGCCAAACTCAATAGGCAGTGATGAATCAGAATTATCCAGTGTTAAGGAAACCTCGGCAAAGCCCAAAGGCTTTCTGTGCTCTGTACCTGCAAAGATTACATCTTCCATCTTGCTTCCACGGAGCATCTTGACACTCTGCTCACCGAGAACCCATCTAATTGCATCGGCAATATTGCTTTTGCCGCTACCATTCGGTCCAACAACTGCGGTGATGCCGGCATTGAAATCAAGGCTGATTTTTTCCGGAAATGATTTAAAACCTTGCATGTCAAGACGTTTTAAGTGCAAAAGAAAACCTCCGTTTGTCATAAAGTGCATATTCATTTTAACATAACTGCTGGCATATTCAATATTTCACCTGTTTTTTTCCAGAGCTTCCTTGGCAGCATTTTGCTCTGCTTCTTTTTTGTTTTTACCCTTCCCCTGCCCAAAAATCTGATCCTCCACACAAACCTGAGCAACAAACACTTTATCATGGTCAGGGCCTTTTTCATCTATAATTTTATAGCCTATGCGTCTATCTCCATGCCTCTGAATCAATTCTTGAAGCTGTGTTTTATAATCAATAAACAGCTCGTTGTTGTGATAATCCTCAAGCAATTCCTTCATTGCTCTCAAAATGAAAGCTCTCGCCTTAGCCATTCCTCCATCCAAATAGATGGATCCTATCAGTGCTTCGAAGGCATCTGACAAGACTGATGATCGGTTTCTTCCCCCGGTATTTTCTTCTCCCTTACCAAGAAAAAGATATTTGCCAAGCTCAATGCTGGCGGCACATTTCATCAAGGAAGATTCACACACAATAGCTGCCCTGGCCTTAGTCATCTCGCCTTCGGGAAGGCTGGGGAAGTTTGTATATATATACTCGCTTGTTACAATATTCAATACTGCATCTCCAAGAAATTCAAGTCTCTCATTGCTGACCAGCCCTAGATTCTTTCTTTCATTTGCAAAGGAACTGTGAGTAAGTGCAAGCAGCAGCTTCTCTTTGTTGCTAAAGGTATATTGGATTACTGCCTCCAATTCGTTAAATAATTCTATGTTTTCCAAAACAAAATCCTTGCTCATCATTGCCTCCTCTAAAATGCTAAAGGCGGGTGCGCCACTCCCGCCTTCAACTAATTATAATTCTTTACTCGTAATATTTCCATACTATTGTGTATACTTTTTTAATATAATAGCTGCATTATGGCCTCCGAAACCAAGCGCATTGGATAAGGCATATCTTATGTCCTCATATCTGCCTTTGTTTGGGACATAATCAAGATCACATTCAGGATCAGGGTTGACTAAATTAATCGTCGGAGGAATAAACCCCTCTTTTAGCGCCATTGCCGTTATAATCGCCTCAATGGCACCTGCTGCCCCAAGCAAATGTCCTGTCATTGATTTTGTGGAGCTGACAGCCAGTTCTTTGGCATAATCACCAAAAACTCTCTTGATGACCTTCGTTTCGCTAACATCATTCAAAGGAGTCGAGGTACCGTGAGCATTTATGTATCCTATTTCTTCAGGCCGGATGCCTGCATCAGCAATTGCGAGCTCCATTGATTTAATACCGGCAATGCCCTCAGGGTGAGGCGCAGTAATATGATATGCATCGCAGGTACAGCCGTAGCCTACAATTTCGCCCAGTATTACAGCATTGCGTTCAAGCGCATGCCCAAGCTCTTCAATTACAAGCACGCCGGCTCCCTCCCCCATGACAAATCCATCACGGTCTTTATCAAACGGCCTGCAAGCAGTCCCTGGGTCGGGATTTGTTGTAAACGCCTTATTTGAACAGAAGCCGGCAAAGGAAAGCGGTGTGATTGCGGATTCTGCTCCACCTGTCACCATAATGTCGGCATCTCCTCTTTGTATTACCTTAAATGCATCTCCGATTGCATTATTCCCCGACGCACAGGCAGTTACAACACATTCGTTGAAGCCCTGCAAACTGTATTCTATGGCAATTCTTGCAGCGGCCATATTTGCTATCATCGATGTAATAAAAAATGGACTTACTCTGCCCGGTCCCTTTGTTGCCAGCACCTGATGCTGGTCTTCCAATGTTTGTATTCCGCCTATGCCTGATCCAATGATGACTCCGGATCTAAAGCTATCTTCATTTTCCATATTTAGGCCTGACATTTCCATTGCCATTTTAGCCGCCGCCATCGCATACTGTGTAAAAATGTCCATTCTTTTTGCTTCTTTTTTATCGATATAATCGGTCGGTTCAAAATTGGAAATGGTTGAAGCGACTTTAGCATCATAATTAGATGTATCAAATTTTGTTAATAAACCGATTCCTGACTTTCCTTCTTTAATTGCCCCCCAGAAATCGTCAATACTTAAGCCTAATGAATGCACAACACCCATTCCGGTAATCACAACTCGTTTTTTCATGATTATTCCCCCTGGCAAAAACTCCTTAATTTATACTAATAAAAGAATATTATGAAATCATGCTTTTTAGATTCATAAATAATAACGTCGCAATTAGACAAACAGGCTTTTGCGATGTGACCTTAACATAAATTAGCTAGCGGAACTAAAACAAGATACATCGCAAAATGCCCTTGATAAAAAAAGTCCCTTTTAAGGGACTTTTTTTATGTGTTATTTTTAATGTAATCCACGGCATTCCCAACAGTTGCTATCTTTTCAGCCTCACTATCGGGAATCTCAATATCAAACTCCTCTTCGAGAGCCATGATTAATTCAACGATATCAAGAGAATCCGCACCTAAATCGTCTATGAAGGAAGATTCCATTGTTACCTCTTCATCCTCAACTCCTAGTTGATCGACAATGATTTTCTTAACTTTTTCAAAAGCCATACACTCACCTCCCTTCCAACTGGGTAATTAATATATAATAATTACCCGGAAAAGTTATGCCTGTTTTACATCCATTCCCAAGCACAGCTTCTTAATAAAGATATTATTACATAAAAAGTCCGCCGTCAATATTTATTACCTGACCTGTAACATAAGATGCTTCATCTGAAGCAAGAAATGCGACAACACCGGCCACGTCTTCAGGTGTCCCAAACCTGCCGAGTGGTATGTTCTCAAAATACTTATCTCTTACTCCATCAGAAAGCACATCTGTCATTTTACTTTTTATGATACCAGGCGCAACTGCATTGCAGGTCACGCCTCTGGATGCAAACTCTTTAGCGGTAGTTTTGGTCAGACCTATTAATCCAGCCTTTGAAGCGGAATAGTTGGCCTGCCCCTTATTACCGTATTTCCCTGCCACAGAAGCTATATTTATGATACGTCCATACTTTTGCTTCATCATTTGCTTTGCTGCAAATTTCGTGCAAAGGAACGCTCCTTTCAGATTGATATCCAGGACTGAATCCCAATCCTCCTCAGACATCATAGCCATCGGTTTATCCTTGGTAATACCTGCATTGTTCACAAGTATATCCACACGACCAAAAGCATCGACAGCTGTAGTTATCATAGCTTTTACATCATCGGCACTTCGAACATCACCTCTTGTAACTGCAACCTTGTAATTTGCTTTTTTAAGCTCCTGAGCTGTTTCGTCCAGTGAATCCGATGCTGCAATATCATTTAACACGATATTTGCACCCAGGGCTGCAAGCTTCAATGCAATCACTTTGCCCAGACCTCTGGCAGAACCTGTTATCACAGCAGTTTTTCCTTCCAACAGCATTGTATCAATCTCCCCCTATTTCCTTCCTTCTATTCCCTCAAGAGTTCTTTCCAGTGATTCCTCATCCTCTACATTAAAGCTCATAGCTTCCTTACTGCATTTTTTCATAAATCCGCTAAGGACTTTCCCTGGGCCTATTTCTATAAAGGTATCCACGCCATTGTCCAGCATATAGCGCATGGAAGCTTCCCACAACACCGGGTTGCTGACCTGCCTTACCAGGGTTTCTCTTATTTTGGAAGTTGATTCAACTACCCTTGCATTTACATTTGCTAACAGCGGAACTTTAAAATCCGAGAATTCAAGACCCTCCAGTTCAGCGTCCAACAGTTCGCCCGCATGCTTGAGCAAGCTGCAATGAAAGGGTGCGCTGACAGCCAATAATACAGCTCTTTTAGCGCCCTTTTCGGTGCATATGGTCATAGCTTTTTCAACAGCACTAATCTCACCGGATATGGATATTTGTCCAGGGCAATTATAATTTGCAGGCTCCACAACACCGAATTCCGAAGCCTTTTGACAGCATTCCTCCACTGCCCCCGGGCTAAGACCGATTATAGCAGCCATAGCGCCCTTCCCAAGCGGTACGGCTTCCTGTATGTATCTTCCTCTTTTTCTAACAAGAGATAGTACGGTTTTTAACCCAATTGTACCGGACGCAACATGAGCCGTATATTCACCCAGACTAAGGCCTGCCGTGTAATCCGCTTGAATCCCGTTTTCCAGCAAGGGCTGAAGGCATGCAACGCTGGTGGTTACAATCGCCGGTTGTGTGTTTTCGGTTATCTTTAATGTTTCCTCATCACCGTCGAAAATCATTTTTCTCATATCCTGACCGAGCGCCTCAGATGCTTCATCATATATATCAGAGGATGATTTATATTTTAAAGCAATTTGCTTACCCATTCCAATATATTGTGCTCCCTGACCCGGAAAAATAAACGCAATTTTACCCATATAGCTACCTCGTTAAAATATTATTTACTCCACCGTATTAGAGCTGAGCCCCAGGTAAGCCCTCCGCCAAACCCTACGATTACAAGATTGTCACCCTTTTTTAAGCATTTTCTGCTGTAAGCATCGGCCATAGCAACGGGAATAGAAGCAGATGACATATTCCCAAACTTTTTTATAGTTGTGTAAATTTTTTCAAGCGCAACTCCAAGTCTTTTTGCGGCGCTTTCAATAATACGCATGTTTGCCTGATGCGGTATTATGTAACTTACATCCTCAAGCTTTACACCCGTATTTTCAATAACCTTTTCCGTAGCCATAGGCATAATCTTAATCGCAAATTTAAAAATTTCCTGCCCATCTTGCCAAATAGAAATTTTGTTTTTTAAATTTTCGCGTTTTGCCAACTCTTCATCGGGCATATAAAGGCAAGGTATTGTTATTGCTTCTCCCGCTGTTCCATCCGAACCGATGTAGGTAGATAGTATACCGTAGCCCTTATCAACCTTTCCTAAAACAACTGCACCGGCTCCATCTCCAAATAGAACGCAATTTTTTCTGTCCTCCCAGTCAATAGCTCTTGTCATACCTTCATTACTAACAAGAAGCACATGCTTATAATAGCCTGTTTGAATAAACTGCTGCGCAACGGTCATGCCATAGATAAAGCCTGAACAAGCTGCCACTAAGTCAAATGCAGCCGCGTTAACGGTCCCGGTTTCTTTTTGTATGATGCAGGATGTATTTGGAGTTAAATAGTCCGGTGTCGATGTGGTTACAAGAATAAGATCGATTTCTTCAGGTGAGATTCCTGAGTCGGTAAGAGCCCGTTTTGCCGCTTCAACGGCCATACTATAAATAGGTGTGCCGTCCTGTAAAACCCTTCTTTCGGATATCCCTGTTCTCTTTATTATCCATTCATCGGTAGTATCAACCATCGCCTCCAGATCAGAATTTGCCAGAATCCTCTCTGGGACGTAGCTTCCTATTCCTAATATACCAACGCTTTCGCACCTTGTTACTCTTTTTGTCCTTACTTGTGACATTCGTGCTAACCTCCATCTTTTCCACGCTGTCCTTAATTTGCTCAAATGTTGAGCTTTTAGCCAAGTTATAGGCTTTAATAATGACATTTTTTATAGCTTTAGCATTTGAATTACCATGGCTCTTCACAACAATGCCATTTACACCAAGTATTGGTGCTCCTCCGTCCTCCGATGGATCTATCATCTTCTTAAAGGCTTTCATATCCTTCATTACAAAAACTGTAGACAGTTTCGAAAATATATTTTTCGTGAACATTCCCTTTATAATACCGGTGAAAAACGATCCTGTGCCTTCAAGGAATTTTAGAACTACATTCCCGACAT
>CAZQCL010000054.1:0-11003 GCA_964592435.1 uncultured Oscillospiraceae bacterium | reverse complement strand
GAGTACATTCACTCACAGCCTTCCGCAACTGTCATAATTTTGCTTCATTATGTAAAATATTACCATTATTTATTTACCTTGTCAAACAGACTGTTTGTGGAGTGAAAATACTGCCGAATATTGCTTCTATTTTTCTTTTATAAGCTTGTGAAGCTCATCCATGAATGTATTGATATCCCTGAATTGCCGGTAGACTGATGCAAATCGCACATAAGCTACCTCATCGAGCTCTTTGAGCCTTGACATTACCATTTCGCCGATTTCCTGAGTTGTAATTTCTCTTTTGAGCGAGTTAAGAATCTGAAGCTCAAC
This sequence comes from uncultured Oscillospiraceae bacterium, assembly GCA_964592435.1. Classification (GTDB taxonomy): domain Bacteria; phylum Bacillota; class Clostridia; order Acetivibrionales; family DTU013; genus JAAYBT01. The sequence continues at coordinate 10,691 of CAZQCL010000054.1, read as the reverse complement.
ATCATCAACGAGCCTTTCCAATTCTTCAATGGAAACCGGACGTTTTTCGCAGGCTCTCAGCAAGCCATTAAGCAGCTTTTGACGATCAAAGGTTTGCCGTGACTTATCCTTCTTGACAACCATCAGCGGAACGCTCTCAACTTTTTCGTAGGTCGTAAAACGCTTCATGCAATGCATACATTCTCTTCGCCTTCTAATCATCGCGTTTTCTTCAGTTGGTCTGGAATCGATAACTTTATCCTCGATAAAACCGCAATATGGACATTTCATATGAATTCCCTCCAGCCGACACTGCTGCCGGTAATGTTTTTCATTTGTACAACCTTAACTAATATCGGGTAGCTTTGCCAAATAGTTTAGTAAAATAACTCAACTTTCCCATAGTGCTTTTTACGTTTGCCTGTCTTGGCAGGCTACCGACGGCGGTGGATTTTGCACCTTAGCGTGTCGGTACCAAGTATCAAAGCACTTTTTGCATCAAGATGGGAAAGTCGAGCTATTTATCTGTAGGCGTCTTAATCAAAATGTCTTCTGATAAAACGCTCATCCAGATCAACTAATATAATGTCCTCTCCAATTTTAACAATTTTATCCCATGGTATGATAAATTCGCTTTCTTTTCCAAGTAAACCAAAGAGCCTTCCGACTCCGGGTAGAACAATAGCCTCCACCTTTCCTTCCTCAAGGTCTATTTCAACATCGCAAACAAATCCAAGACGTCTTCCATCGGATATATTGACAACCTCTTTTTGTTTAAAGTCAGAAGCACGATTCATCTTTGTCCACCAAACCATCCGAAATTGTTAGTGTTGAAAAGACCGCCAGCATTGTTGTAGCTCTAATACTAATATATGATTGATAGAGCAAATTTATATTTAAGAACACAAAAAAACACCTTACGGTGTCTTGTAAACAGTCCTAAATGTATTTTTTCATATGAAGCAATGCGGTTTTTTCCAGTCTTGATACCTGCGCCTGTGAGATACCTATCTCATCAGCAACCTCCATCTGTGTTCTCCCCTCAAAAAAACGCAGGTTAAGTATAAGCTTTTCTCTCTCATTCAGCTTTCGCATTGCTTCCTTGAGCGATATACCCTCAATCCAGTTTTCGTCTATATTTTTCTCATCACTCACCTGATCCATCACAAAAATTGCGTCTCCTCCGTCATGATAGACAGATTCAAATAAAGATATAGGGTCCTGTATGGCATCAAGTGCGAAGACAACCTCTTCCTTAGGAAGCTGTAGTTCCTTTGCGATTTCGGATATTGTAGGTTCTTTTGAATTTCGGTTGGTCAATCTTTCCTTTGCCTGTAGAGCTTTATATGCTATGTCCCGCAATGACCGACTGACGCGAATAGAATTGTTGTCTCTTAGATATCTTCTTATTTCTCCTATAATCATAGGCACTGCATATGTGGAAAATTTGACATTTTGCGACACATCAAAGTTATCTATGGCTTTAATAAGGCCTATACATCCGACCTGGAAAAGGTCGTCCACATATTCTCCTCTGTTGTTGAATCGCTGAATTACACTTAAAACAAGCCTAAGATTCCCATTAATAAATTCCTCGCGCGCGGAAGTATCTCCTTTATGCATTCTTTCAAATAAAACCCTCTTCTGTTCATTGGATAAAACCGGCAGCTTGGAAGTGTTTACACCGCATATTTCTACTTTATTAATCAGCATATGAAACCTCCCCGCAACAAATTAAGATACTAACATTATTGCCCCGGAGGTCTTTTTTATACTGTTGAAAAGCCCAAAATATATTTGCAAAAGGCCTTGACAAAACGGATCATGTCGTAATGACAAGCATACATTGCGTCATCATTGAGTCCTATACCATCCTGTTGATTTCTTTCTTTAACCGGCTGATAATCCTCTTTTCTAACCTTGAAATGTAGGACTGTGAAATGCCAAGCATATCTGCTACTTCCTTCTGGGTTTTTTCGATACCGTTCGAAAAACCATATCTCAGTTCCATGATTCTCTTTTCTCTTGTTGACAGCTTTTTCATAGCTGCATTTAGAAGCTCCCTATCCACCTCATCCTCCAGGCCCCGGCAGGTGACATCATTATCTGTTCCCAGAATGTCCGATAAAAGCAGCTCGTTCCCATCCCAGTCTACATTAAGCGGCTCATCGATTGAAATTTCAGTCTTGATTCTATTATTCCTGCGCAAATACATTAATATTTCATTTTCAATGCATCTTGAAGCATAGGTAGCCAGCTTAATATTTTTCGCCGGATTAAATGTATTGATGGCCTTGATGAGGCCTATTGTGCCAATGGATACTAAATCCTCAACACCCACACCTGTGTTTTCAAACTTTCTGGCTATATAAACAACCAGTCTCAAGTTCCTCTCTATTAATACGCTTTTAACGCCGTAATCCTGTTCCTTCAGTCTCGAAATCAGGTAAGCCTCTTCATCGACACTCAGCGGAGGCGGTAGAGCTTCGCTCCCTCCGATATAATGAACTGGATAGCCAACTCTAACTTTTAGCTTCCTTAATAAATTGAATAGTTTTATCCTAAGAAGAAGCCTGAATTTTTTTAAAATGTTCATGTGAAATCTCCCTTCGCTGTATTATGATAAAATTTACATCAGTTCCGGACTTAATAGAGCCTTATACTTCTCATTTTTCGACAAGGCTCTGTTGTAAATGCCGATAATGACATCCTGCACCCCTCTTTTTGCCTCTTCATTACCAATCTCGATAAAATCCGGTCTGAAGCCGATTAGCATCCCGTTTTCTGTTCCGAGGGAGGTAAAGGGTATCAGCCTGAACCTGGAAAACCAATTAGAACAGGATATTGCCGCAGTAATCGTATTCAAGTCATTATCTGATTTTTTTTCAAAGATACATCTGATATCTTCAGGCAATAAATCCTTTATTGCTGAAAACTCCACTACCACCACCGGCATATTCGAAAGTGGATCATGAAGTGAATTTCCGGTATCCACAAGCGCGTACAGCTCAATTGCTTTTTTATCGAAGGAGATGATCAGACGCACCATCATCTTTTCTCTGAGGAATTTGTTTTGAATCGCACTCCACACAACTCGAAGTATTATAAGTGCGACTGCAAACGCAAGCAACAGTTCCGACCATTTAGTGTTTAAAAAGGGCATGGTAGTCATAAGAACTCCGTTGCGCATGATGCCCCACTCTCTGTTAAAAAACATCAAAGCAAAGCCTGCTCCGGCAAAAAGAAATGTTGATGCATAAAACATGGCAAGCGTTTTAAGAAATACTGCCAGCTTCATAAAACTAAAGGCCAGGGCTACCATCGCAACAGAAAGCAGCAGCTTGGATAAAGCTGTAGTGTAAACCTTCATTTCAGGCAAAAGAATCATCAATACCAGATAAGCTGTGCCGAGCATTGCCCCAAGTAAAAGTCTAAATGAGTCAGCCTTGTTTTTTGAAAACTTTGCAGTCACCAAAAGAATTAAGTAGTTGATGACGATATTCTCCAAAATAACTATATCCAGATAAATTTCCACTCTTCTACCTCACATGATTTACAAAGCTGCTTAAACCCGATTTGAAAATAAAATTTTCTTTACTATGTAGTTATAAGAATCTACTATTTAACATATATTCATATGCATGACCTTTTATGAGTGTTTTATATAGGGGCTGATGAACAGCTTCTCATATTCTGATTATATTCCATTAACCATAATAATTATGTCGGTTGGCACTGTAGAAATATGGAAATTAGGCGACAATAAACCCGGGGCTGTATATCTCCCCGGGTTTATGTTCAATTATTCATTCAAAACTGTTTGCCTATCTAAATCTGTTCTTTCTAAGGAAGGTAGGTATCTCAAGCTCGTCCTCGGAAACCTCTCCTCCGGTGTGGCGCCTTACGGCTGGCTGCTCAGGCTTAAGCTGGGCTTTTTCAACTATTTTATCAATTTTTCTTATAACAGGACCCTTTTCAAAGCCTGTCGCGATAACTGTAATCACTATCTCATCCTTGAGATTCTCATCAATGACAGCACCGACAATGATATTTGCATCGGGATCCGCTGATTTCTGAACAAGCTCTGCCGCAAGATTGACTTCAAAAAGACCAAGATCCTCGCCGCCTGTAATATTGAGAAGCACACCTCTGGCACCATCAATTGAAGTCTCAAGCAAGGGTGACTGTATCGCCTGTTTGGCAGCTTCTTCAGCTCTTCCCTCACCTGAAGTTCTACCTATGCCCATATGGGCGATACCTGTGTTGTACATGATGGTTTTTACATCAGCAAAGTCAAGATTTATCAATCCAGGTACGGCAATCAAGTCTGAAATGCCCTGAACTCCCTGACGTAGCACATCATCAGCCATTATGAACGCATCAATAATAGATGTTTTCTTTTCAGCTACTTGCAACAGTCTGTCGTTTGGGATGGTCACAAGAGTATCAACGCCGCCCTTAAGATTCTCAATCCCCTGCTCTGCGTACTGCATCCTCTTGCGTCCTTCAAACATAAACGGCTTGGTCACAACACCAACCGTCAGTATGCCCATCTCCTTTGCAATCTGGGCAATAATCGGAGTGGCACCTGTTCCCGTACCGCCACCCATCCCGGCAGTAATAAATACCATATCAGCGCCTTTTATAGCCTGCGCTATCTCCTCTTTGCTCTCATTAGCAGCCTTCTCCCCTATTTCGGGATTGGCTCCGGCCCCCAGACCCTTTGTCAGCTTGTCTCCTATTTGGATCTTAGTATTGGCTTTCGAAAGGAAAAGAGCTTGTTTGTCAGTATTTATTGCTATGAATTCCACACCACGTAAACCAGATGATATCATTCTGTTGACGGCATTATTGCCTCCACCACCGACACCTATGACCTTGATTTGGGCAAATTGTTCCATTTCAATATCAAACTCCAGCAAATTAAGTCCCCCTTTGTCATTGGTTTGGCATTACTTAAATAATATCTTATTCCTATAATTAAAGCAAGATAAGTTTAACAAAAAAAACCTTTTGTTACTACACAAAAATTAGATACTATTGGTCACTTAAAAAATGTCCCTAAAAAACTCCACAATCTTACTGAAGAACGATGCCTTTTTCTTTTTTACCACCGCTTTCTTTAACTTTATCTCACTGGCACGGCTTGCACCTTTTTTGACATATGAAACATACTTAATCATTCCTGCAGCTGCAATGAACTCAGGCTTGGACACTCCTTGGATCTGGCCTGCCTGGACTGTTCTGACAGGCGATTCAAACACTTCAGTGGCCAACTGTTTACAGCCATCCACATAGGAAATCCCGGCTCCGGTCATAACGACACTTCCCGCTTCGGGCACGACCACCCCTGCCTTATCAAGCATATTCCTGCAAAGTGAAAATATTTCATATACTCTTGCCTCTATAATTTCAACAACTTCCGATACCCTTACTTCCTTTTTTTTGTTTTCATTTATGTCAAACACAGATATCTCCTGATCGTTCTTAATAAGCGACGTCAGCGCCAGTTCAAACTGCCTCTTAATTTTTTCTGCCTCTAAACTGGCTATGCGAAGTCCTATGGCGATGTCATTTGTAATATGGTCGCCCCCCACCGGGATGGAATCATAGAAAACAAGGCGCTTTGCCTGGAAAACGGAAACATCTGTTACGCTTCCTCCCACATCCAGCAGCACCACACCAATATCACGTTCGTCCTGCGTAAGACTGATCTCCCCTGTAGCAAATGCCTCGGCCACAATCCCGTCTATCTGAATACCTGCTCTTTCCATGCTCTTTATGATATTCTGTACAGAAGTTATTTTCCCGGTCAAAATATCTGCATCCACTTCAAATCTCGTCCCGATCATACCCGCAGGATCAATAATCTCATCATAGCCATCTATAATGTACTGTCTTGGAATAACATCAATCAACTGCCTATCCTCAGGGATCTCAATATCACTAACCTCATGAAGAATGTCTTCAATATCATGACGTGTAATCTCGTTTCCGCCAATATTCATTTGACCTGTGTTATTTATAACATTCACATGCATTCCATGAATATTGACATAGGCAGAACCAACCTTCATATTAGCGGACAATTCAGCTTTAGTTACCGCATCCCTAATGCTTGCCGCTGTACTGTCAATATCGACGATAACACCCTTCTTTAGCCCACTGCACGGTGTTATACCTCTACCGATAATATCCAACTGTGTATAATTATTTACTCTTCCAATTAGTGTGCACACATTGGAAGTACCTATATCAATGCTTACAATTAAATCACCCACGCAAGCAACCCCTCCACAAACTATATATTATCTTTTTTAGATGACTTATTCAATATATATCTGCGAATAAGTGCGAAATTAAGAAATATTCTGTTACCAAATGCAAATATCGCCGCCAGATATAGCTGTAATCCAAGCTGATCTCCGATATAAGCAAGCCCGGCAGCCAATAGGGCATTACCAAAAAATCCAGAAATGAAAATCTTCATGTCGAATTTTCCCTGCAGTGTCGAAGCTATACCTCCGAATACAGAATCCAACGCTGCAAGTATTGCAACCGCCATATAAATCGAATACTGCTGAGGAATATTCACAGGAATAAAGAACACTCCAATAATCAGTCCTATTATCATTCCTAAAATCGGTAACATAGTATCTACCCTCTGCTTTCCGGAGTAAAAACAGGATTGGCACCAGATGAAAAATCCAGTTTACCCCTTTCAGTACTTTTTATGTTTTGAGTGAATATGGTCTGGGCAGCATTGATCTTGTAATATAAATCATCCATTTCCCCAAGATTAACAATTACCCGTGACTGTAAAGAAAAACTGACATTATAAAGATCTCCTACATTAACGAAATCTACCTCGGGTAAAAGCTTGTCCTCCTTTGACCTATCCACCTCACTTATTGTATCAAATACTTTGAACGCTGATAAGAGTATCTCTTCAGAAACATCAACTTTTTTTCCCAGTTTCGGCGAATCCGGCTTAATTCCAATTATAACTGGTAATTCAGTGTGCGTTTTATTCGTATCAAATTCCAGTATAAATCCATCTTCGTCTATTATAGCATCTACATCATTTACCCTTAGTATCGCAGCAGCTTCCCTCTCCTCCACCTCGATAGAAACCGTTGAAGGAATGACATACCTTACTTTAGCAGTCTTTATATATGGACAGCTCTCCTCAATGGCATGCTCCGCAAATCCGATACGAAATATATAAAACTTACCTGCCCCTGAAAATAAAGTTCGGAAGCCGTTACGCCCCAGTTGTATTCTCGAAGCGTCCATCAAATGTTTATTATCATAATGCATTGATTCTTTTATTTCAAATTTATCAATATTAAAAAATGGTGACAGCGCCGCATATACTATAGTCATCGCAAACAAAATCATAACCAGTGAGCATTTTGTAGCGCGCAGTATTCTTTTCGCCCTTCTTTTTCTTCTGTTAATTTTATACGGGGATATCCGTACATCCTTTATCCTTCGTACCTTCATGAATATCCTCCTAATCCACTCCTGTACGATTTAGTACAGTATTAAGGAATTCTTTGAATCTGTGCTCCTACTTGTTTCAGTTTTTCTTCAATCTGATCATAGCCGCGGTCAATATGCTTAATATCAGAAATCACCGTTTCACCATCCGCACTAAGTCCTGCCAATACAAGCGCCGCTCCGCCCCGCAGATCGCGGGCATAAACATTGGCACCAATCAGCTTTTTCACACCCTTTATTATAGCCACTCGTCCCTCAAGCTTAATATTTGCGCCCATTCTCAGTAATTCAGCCACATGCTTGTAGCGGTTTTCAAAAACAGTCTCTACCATTATGCTGGTACCTCTGGCAATCGTAAGCATCGCTACAATCTGCGCCTGCATATCGGTGGGAAACCCGGGATAGGGCATCGTCCTAACAATATCAACCGCCCGCTGTCTGGATGGTCCTGTTACCATCATTGTGCTTCCTCTGATGTTAACCCTGCATCCACTTTCCCTCAAAATAGAAATAATGGAGCAGAGATGCTCAGGTATAACGTTCCTCAACAGCAATTGACTTCCTGTAATACCTGCTGCTACCATATATGTACCTGTTATAATCCGGTCTGTAATAATTGTATGCTCTGCGTTTCTCAGCTTATGAGCTCCGCCGCATATTCTTACAACACCCGTGCCTGCTCCGGTCACATGAACGCCGGTCGCCTGCAGATAATTTTGAAGATCCAGGATCTCCGGTTCCTTGGCAGCATTTCTAATGATTGTCTCCCCTTCGGCAAATACCGAAGCCAGCATAATATTTTCAGTAGCACCGACGCTTGGATAGTCGAGCTGGACATCACAACCTATCAACCTGTCAGCCTCACAGTGTATAAATCCCCGCTGAGCATCCTGCACTTTAACACCCATACTCTTCATTGCTTTCAGGTGCAAGTCTATCGGTCTGGGGCCTATTTCGCACCCACCCGTGTGCGTAGCTTTATTGTCATATCCAATAAACAATTCAATTCTACCATTGAAGAAAAAAGGTATCAACAAATATGTTTTTTTATGCTTTTTTAACTGCTTCTAATGATTTGAAGATTAACTCATAATATTATGCTTAAACGCGTAAATGGCAGCCTGGGTTCTGTCTGAGACATTTAACTTCTTAAATATATTGGAAACATGGTTTTTAACTGTTTTTTCGCTGATAAACAGCTGCCTTGCAATTTCCTTATTGATCATTCCCTCTGCAATAAGCTCGAGAACCTCAATCTCCCTTGCTGTAAGGTTGTTCTCTTCACGCCTGTTATTTTCTCGCATCGTCACTCTGTTAAATTCCTTTACCAGCTCCTTTGTCATATTAGGCTGTATGAAAGAATTGCCCGCATGAACACTACGGATCGCCTCTACCAGAACATCCGTTTCAGCATCCTTTAGAACATAGCCTTCTGCACCCATCTGCAAAGTTTTGAATAGATACTCCCGATCCTCATGAATAGTCAAAACAATTATTTTTGCCGGAAGGTTCTTTTTTTTGATTTCACTAATGGCCTCCAATCCGTTTAGACCCGGCATATTAATATCCATCAGTATTACATCAGGCCTGAATTCTTGCGCAAATTGCACTGCCTCACTCCCGTTTGTCGCCAATGAAACAACAATGATGTCCTTTTCGAGTTCAAGGATCTGTTTGAGCCCCTGCCTAAGCATGGAATGATCATCGGCAATAAGAACTCTAATCTTGTTTTCCATCTATATCCTCCTCTTCTTGTGTAAAAGGTATCATTATATTTAGCCGGGTTCCTTTCCCCGGTTCAGAGCTGATAATCATTTCACCGTTAAGCAGTTCTACACGTTCACGCATACTGGTCAAGCCAAAGCCGCTGGAGATATCATCACTGTTTTCCTTAAGCTTTGCCGTATCAAAACCTATTCCGTCATCAATAACAAAAAGCTTGATCTCCATCGGCAAAAATTCTATATGTATGGAAATACTATCTGCATTTGCATGCTTAGCCGCATTATTCAACGCTTCCTGCACTACTCGTAGTATAGTAATCGATATTACGGATTTTAACTCCGGCGGTGCGCCCCTGGTCTGGAAGGAGACTGCTATGCCCGATTCCTCCTGAAATGTAATTACATACCTCTGTAAGGTTGGAATCAGTCCTAAATCATCAAGGGACATGGGTCTTAAGTTGTAAATAATCTTTCGAACGTCCTGTAAGCTGTCCCTCACAATTTTTTTAAGATTTCTTAGCTCCTCTCGGGTCTTTCCCAAATCAATGTCAATCATCCTTTCGCAGATCTCAGCCTTCAAAACTACATTTGATAACAGCTGCGCCGGTCCATCATGAATATCCCTTGCCACACGCTTACGTTCTTCCTCTTGGACCATAATTATTTTCTGAGCAACCAGCTGCTTATGCTGTAAGCTTTCAATCTGACTGCTGACTTCCTGCAAATCCCCTGTAAGATATCCTAGTGCCATGCCCACCTGCGTAATTAGATTATCAGCCTTCTGAACAGTCTTAATAGCATCCTTGATGCGAATTTCAAGCTCATTTCTTCGTCTGATTAGGTACTGTTCCGTTTCCCTCTTAACTGCAAGCTCCACACGAAGGTTATCGGCTTTTTCATAGGCATTCTTAAGCTCCTGCTGAGAATAATCACCATAGTTCTTATTAATCATCATTAATTTGCGCTTGCTTTGCTTGAGAGCTAGCTCCAATACCTCTACCTCGCCAATAAGATTAGTAACCTGATTTTTCAGCGAATTCAGTTCCTCTTCAAGCTTTCTGCATTCATTACGTGAGCTTTCTGCAATATCATATATCTCAGTTTTACTGTTATTGATTGCTTCAATCGTTTTGTTGATTATTTTATTTAGCTTAATAATATTTATTTTGTAACCCGCCAATAAACCACCTGCTCAATCCAGTATTTTAGATTTTTTTGTTTTCTTCAGCACTTTTGTATATTATTCTACATCTGCTTTCGCGTGTACACTATGTATTAGTTCTGCAAGTGTTCCGCTAATTCCTTTGAATTTCCAGATTCATCGTAAAATTTTTAGATGTTGACAAAAGTGACAGGTTCCTATTATAATAGGTAAGTGCAAAAAAGATATGCACCATTAGCTCAGTCGGTAGAGCACCTGACTCTTAATCAGGGCGTCCGGGGTTCGAGTCCCCGATGGTGTACCAAAAAAACACATCATCCGTT
>CAZQCL010000053.1:0-11238 GCA_964592435.1 uncultured Oscillospiraceae bacterium | reverse complement strand
CTGAACAGTTTTCTTGACATGAATGAAAGATTTAATATATAATTGCCGTGGTATCTATTTAATAATGCAATTTTACTTTTGAAACGGCAATAATAAGGATTGATAGCACTAAGGAGTAATGGCACAGAACGGGGGTGTTGGAAATGGTAAGGACATATCAGCCGAAGAAAAGGCAAAGAAAGAAAGAACACGGCTTTAGGAAAAGAATGAGAACTGCCAGTGGCAGGAAGGTATTACAAAGACGCAGGCTAAAGGGAAGAAAAGTGCTTTCAGCGTGAGACCGCCCAAGAGTGGTCTTTTTCTTTAATTATTGGTTTGCAAAGAGGATTAAATGAAAAAGACGGTTACGTTGAAGAAAAATTATGAATTTGTACGTATATATAAAAGGGGCAGGTTCTTTGCCGGAAAGTATATGGTAATATACGTTTTACGGAACCGCTACGGTACAAACAGGATTGGAATTACTGCCAACAAAAAAGTCGGTATAAGCGTAAAGCGCAATAGAGCTAAGCGATTGATACGAGAAGGCTACAGATTTTACGAGGACTTTATACCGACAGGTCTTGATATAGTGTTTGTAGCCAGGACCATAAACACAAAATATGGTTTGGCAGCAATTTTGAAGGAAATGAAGTTTCTTCTAAAGAAAGTGAAGGCCTTTGATCAGGAAAAATGGGATGGCTTAAAAAAATCTTGATATCAATGATACGAGGGTATCAAAAATACTTATCACCGCTGAAGGGCAGGAAGACGTGCAGGTTTTATCCGACTTGTTCCCAGTATGCCATTGAAGCGTTAACTAAATACGGTGTTTTAAAGGGGAGCTGGCTTGCATTGAAGCGGCTGTTAAAATGCCATCCGTATCATCCGGGGGGATACGACCCGATAAAATAAAAAAACCTATGAACGAAAGGGAATTTTTTATGCTTGATTATATTTGCAGACCATTGGGCGCGTTTTTGAAATTTATATATGATAATATTGCTTTTGGGAATTACGGCCTTGCAATTATCGTATTTACAATTATTGTAAGAATTGCTTTGATTCCGCTCACGCTAAAGCAGTACAAATCCACTGCCAAGATGCAGTCAATCCAGCCTCAGATTAATGAACTCCAGAAAAGATACAAAGATGACAAGGAAAAGCTGAACGAAGAAATGATGAAGGTATATCAGGAAAACAATGTAAACCCTGCAGGCGGATGCCTTCCGATGCTGATACAGATGCCTATTATCCTGTCTCTTTATTGGGTTATCGCCCAGCCTCTTAAGTTCATGCTGGGCAAATCCGAGGAGGCGGTTGCGAAGATAGTAGAGATAGCCGCGTCGGGGATGGGCAGGACATTACAGCAAATGGGTACTCAGAAGGAAATGGTTGCCATGAATTATTTTCATGACAATCAGCAGGCTCTTTCACAGGTATCGGGATTATTGGAGAAATCGGAATTGATTAATTTCAACAATTTTCTGGGGCTGCATCTGGGTGAAGTTGCAAGCTACAAGCCTGATATTCTGTTTGGACCCAATGCAGGCATATATATTCCTCTTTTTATTCTTGTACTTCTTGCAACAGCCATTACGTTTTTATCCACAAAGCTTTCCATGCCCAAAAAGAAAGCCGACGAGCAGCAAGGCGGCTTACCAGGTTGTTCAAATAATTCCATGGTTCTAATGGGACCGGCCATGACGCTGCTTTTTGGCTTTCAGCTTCCGGCAGGAGTCGTCCTCTACTGGATGATTGGTTATGTTGTAGGTATATTCCAGCAGCTATACATCAACAAGACTATTTTGAATAAAAATGACGACGCTGGTGGGAAAAAACTTACCGGGGAAAAGGGGAAGGGCGCGGTAAAGGGGCTTGAAGCAGGTACTGAAGGGGCTGTTCCGGGAAGTACAGACGCTAGTGACGCTAGTGGGGGCGACAGTCAGACAATAACTGATGAAGGCGATACGCAAAAGGATGAATCTGAGAATAAGCCGGAGAATGCGCAAAAGGGCGGACAAAGAGGCGACAGGCAGAGCAAGAAAAGTAACCAGAAAAGAAAAAACACTCCAAACAAGAGTGATTATCAAGGCAGAAAAAAGTAGTAGCCTGCTTATAAAGGCTACAAAGAAGGAGGCTGCTGAATATAAATGAGTGAAATGTTGGAAAAGACTGCAAAAACTGTGCAGGATGCTATCGATATCGCGTTGGAAGAATTAAATGCGGATATTGATGATGTGGAAATTGATATCATAGACGAGGGCACAAAAGGGATTTTCGGGATTGGCGGGAAGTATGCCAAGGTTCAGGTTAGGCTGAGAGGTTCACAATCAGACGATGGGCTATTCTTTTTAAAAAGTGTTTTTGAAAAAATGGATGTTGATGTTGAGATTGAAAAGGAGGAGGATGAGGAGTCAATTCTGTTGAGGGTCACGGGCAAGGATAGCGGTATCATCATAGGCAGGCGCGGAGAAACGCTGGATGCACTGCAATATCTTACCAGCCTGCTGGTGAATAAGAGAAGTGATGAGTACAAAAGAGTTACTGTTGATATAGAGAATTACAGGAAAAAAAGAGAAGCAACTCTTGTAAGACTGGCTGACAGGCTGGCAGACAGAGTAATCAGATACCGCAGAAGCGTTACGCTTGAGCCTATGAACCCCTATGAAAGAAGAATCATTCACTCCACACTTCAGGACAATGATTATGTAGAAACATACAGCGTAGGTGAGGATCCCAACAGGAAGGTAGTCATTACCCTTAAGCAGAAATCAGGAATGAGAAGGTAATACACAATAGTGACACAGGGGTGACACCTTGGAGTAGAAAAACTCGATGTGGGGGCGATTTATGATTGCCCTCTTTTATTTTGGCCTATTTTGACTATAATATAAAATACATAGGTTTAGTGAACAAATAGATGATGGTGAGAAAGTTTTTGGCGAAATGAGGCAGGCTATGCGGGAAATTAAAAAGCATCATACAAGCATAGATACAATTGCCGCTATATCGACTCCCTTCGGGACCGGTGGCATAGGTATTATAAGAATAAGCGGCTCTGAGGCTTTTGAAATAGCGGCAAGAGTATTCGTGGGCAAAAAGCCCTTTGAGCAGATCCGCAGCCACACTGCCACCCACGGTAAAATAGTGGATCCCTCGGATGGAAGAATGCTGGACGAAGTGCTTTTAATAAAGATGAAAGGGCCGAATACCTTTACAGCAGAGGATGTTGTGGAAATTGACTGCCATGGCGGGATTACTATTTTGAAAAATGTACTGCAGCTTGTACTTCGCCAGGGAGCAAGAGCAGCCGAACCGGGAGAGTTTACGAAGAGAGCCTTTGTAAATGGGAGGATGGATTTGGCTCAGGCGGAGGCCGTGATTGACCTGATAAACGCCAAAACCGACGAAGGCACCAGAGCTGCCGCCGCCCAGCTGGAAGGCAAATTGTCGCAAGGGATACGAGCTGCCCGTAGAAAATTAATCGGGCTTATAGCCCAGATAGAGGCGGTGGTGGATTACCCGGAGCATGACATTGAAGAGTTGACCGGCGACAAAATATATGAGGGTATACAGGAAGTAAAAACAGAGCTGGAAAATATTACACAAGGGTATGAAAGAGGCAGGCTCATCAGGGAGGGAATAACCGCAGCAATCATTGGCAAGCCCAATGCCGGAAAATCCTCTCTATTGAATGTGCTGTCAGGCAGCAGCAGAGCAATTGTCACGGACGTACCGGGCACCACAAGAGATATCATAGAAGAGTATATCAATGTAAGAGGAATTCCGGTAAGATTTTTAGATACCGCAGGAATCAGGAGCACCTTTGATCCGGTGGAATCTATCGGGGTGGAAAGAGCCAAGAAAGCAGCCCTTGAGGCTGAGCTTGTCATTGTGGTACTCGACGCGCATACGGGCATACTGCCTGAGGATATGGAAATTATTTTGGCCATGAGGGACAAAAAGAAGATTATCCTCATTAATAAAATTGACAAAAGCTATGATGATAGAATTACCGACATGAAGCAACAGCTGGCAAAAGAAGGAGAAGCTATGCCTGTCGTTATTGCTTCAATGCTGGACGGCACGGGTATGGAGGAATTATTGCAAGCTATTGAGGAGCTTTTCCTGGCGGGAGCCATTGATACGAATAATGAGCTATTGATTACTAATGCCAGACACAAGCAGCTGCTGGAGAGTGCCGCGGACAGTCTTGACTTGGCTGCAAACGCACACCTGCAGGGGCTCCCTTTGGATTTTGTCACAATAGATATAAAAGAAAGTGCAGAGCAGCTCGGCCGGATAACAGGCGAATCTGTAAGCGAGGATGTTGTAAACGAGATTTTTTCCCGTTTTTGCATAGGGAAGTGACGCATGACACAAGGGTGAGAATGACACAGGGGGACGTTTCAGTGACACAAGAAAAACGTCCCCCTGTGTCACCCCCCTCGTATCATTGTCCCGCAATTGGAGGAATTATGGATTATCTAGCAGGTAAATTTGATATAGCTGTGGTCGGAGCAGGACATGCAGGCTGTGAAGCGGCGCTGGCCAGTGCCAGACTGGGTATGAAGACGATTGTCTTCGCCATCAATCTTGACAGCGTTGCAAATATGCCCTGTAACCCCAATGTGGGCGGAACAGGCAAAGGCCATCTGGTACGGGAAATTGATGCACTGGGAGGGGAGATGGGTAAATGCGCCGACAAGACGACTATCCAGTCCAAGGTGCTCAATTCCGCAAAGGGCCCCGCAGTGTACTCTTTGAGAGCACAGATAGATCGCAGGGCATACCAGATGGAGATGAAGAACACCCTGGAGAATCAGGAAAACCTTTATATAAAGCAGGCAGAAATCACAGAACTGCTGATGGAGGACAAGCATATAAAAGGCGTGAAAACTGACACTAACGCTATCTACTATTGCAAAGCCGTTATTTTGACAACCGGCACCTACCTGAAAGCGAGAATCGTCATAGGCGATGTAAGCTATGAAGGCGGCCCCGATGGACTTTTTCCTGCCAACAGGCTGTCGGACAGCCTGAAGAAGCTTGGTATAGAATTATTGCGCTTCAAAACAGGTACGCCCGCAAGGATCAACAGAAAAACACTGGATTTTTCCAAGATGACCGAGCAGCCCGGCGACGATGTTATCATCCCCTTTTCCTTTGAAAACGAAGTAACCCGGCGGGAGCAGATCTCCTGCTGGCTTACCTACACAAACAAAAGCACTCACGATATTATACGGGCGAATCTGGATCGCTCCCCGCTATTCGGCGGGATGATCGAAGGTGTCGGAGCAAGGTATTGCCCTTCTATCGAGGATAAGGTCGTGCGTTTTGCGGACAAGGAAAGGCATCAGGTCTTTGTGGAGCCGATGGGGCTCGGCACTCAGGAAATGTATTTACAGGGGATGTCCAGCAGTATGCCGGAGGATGTGCAGAGCGAGATGGTAAAGACAGTTCCGGGGCTGGAAAATGCCCATATAATGAGGAGCGCGTACGCCATTGAATACGATTGCATAGATCCGGCACAATTGAATCCGAGCCTGGAATTTAAAAATATTGAGGGACTGTTCGCAGCGGGGCAAATCAATGGCAGCTCAGGGTATGAAGAAGCAGCGGCACAGGGGATCGTAGCAGGAATAAATGCAGTGGGGAAGCTAGGGAACAAGCCACCACTGATTTTGGACAGGTCTGAGGCCTATATCGGCGTCCTCATAGATGACCTTGTTACAAAGGGAACCTCCGAGCCTTACAGGATGATGACCTCCCGGTGCGAATACAGGCTTTTGCTCAGGCAGGACAATGCTGATATGAGGCTGACACCCAAAGGCTATGAAATAGGCTTAATCAGCGAGGAAAGATATAGGAGATTTGTTGCTAAAAAAGCCGCAGTGGAAGAGGAAATTCACAGACTGGAGAATACTTTTGTAGCTCCCTCCGATGAGGTAAATGCATTTCTCGAATCCCGGGGCAGCACTGCCATAAAATCCGGGATAGGGCTGGCAGAGCTGATCAGGAGGCCGGAAATCTCCTATGACGCGTTGGAAGCAATTGATCCGGACAGGCCGGCGCAGCTTAAAGCCGGAAATCGGAAAAGCTATGATCCCGTGGCGGAGCAGGTTGAAATAGCCGTAAAGTATGAGGGCTATATAAAAAGGCAGATGATACAGGTAGAACGGTATAAAAAACTTGAAAGAAGGCAGCTGCCTGAGGACATTGACTATAATTCAATTCATGGCCTTCGCATTGAAGCGCGGCAAAAGCTGGCCAGGCTCAAGCCCATATCGGTAGGACAGGCCTCCCGCATATCGGGTGTCTCGCCTGCCGACATCTCAGTGCTGCTGATCTATCTCAGCTCAAGAAGTGCTTCGAAAGACGGCGGAGAAGCCAACGAGGGCATAGTGGCCGGTGAGGCAAGGGAGGAATAGGCAGATGGAAAATTTTAATAAATCTCGGAACAGCCCGCATATGGACAGTCCCTTGTCTACATCCTTACTCAAAAATGGCGCCGAGCAGCTGGGTGTTCAGCTGGACGATTCGAAAGCAGCATCCTTGTTCGAATATAAGAGGATTTTACTTGAATGGAATGAAAAAATGAACCTGACAGCCATCAAAGAAGAGCAGGAGTTTATCATAAAGCATTTCGTCGACTCCTTGAGCATACTGCCACTGCTTGGCAATGTCCGCAGCCTGATTGATGTAGGCACCGGAGCCGGATTCCCGGGAATACCCCTGAAAATTGCTCAGCCTTTATTAGAAATCGTACTTCTTGATTCTCTTGAAAAGAGAATTGGTTTTTTGAAAGCCGTCATTTCTGAATTGAAGCTTGATGGGATTACCGCCGTTCATTTGAGAGCTGAGGACGCCGGCATGTCGCTCTTGCACAGAGAAAAATATGACGCTGCGGTGGCAAGGGCAGTTGCTTCCTTGCCGATACTGCTGGAATACTGCCTGCCGCTGGTGAAAACCGAAGGCATCTTTATTGCGATGAAGGGAAGCAGCACCGAAGAGATAGCAGATTCAAAAAAAGCATTGGAGCTGCTGGGAGGGAAAATAGAAGAGGTAAAAGAATTCATATTGCCCGGCAGTAATATGAAAAGGAGCATCATTATTGTAAGAAAATTGCGACAGACTCCGACGAAATATCCCAGAAAAGCAGGAAAACCGTCAAAACAGCCGTTGATTTAAGTAAGGTTATGCAGTAATTTATAAGAATTAGGCGAACGATTCTTGGGAGAAAAAAAAGGTTATTAAAAAAAGCACGGCGAATATTACCCACATTACATTAAGGCAAAATATGTAAAATATGTGGGTAAAGTATTGCCGGACAGGCATATTGTACAACCACGTAAAGAAAAGAAAGAAAGGACGGTACTATATGCTTGAAAACAAGTATCAGGTCACCAAAAAGGGTAAAAATGAGGATCTCAGGAATATGACCTATCTCAATATCGATACGGTCAGACCCAATCCCTACCAGCCCCGCAAGCAGTTTACCAAAAGCGCTCTCAATGAACTATGTGAATCGATAAGACAGTACGGAGTCATACAGCCTATCAATGTAAGAAGAATTTCCGGCAATAATTATGAGCTTGTAGCCGGCGAAAGAAGATTGCGAGCCGCTACTATGGCCGGATTAACGGAGATTCCCGCAATTATTATCAACATTGATGAGAATGACTCGGCTGTACTGGCACTTATCGAAAACCTTCAGCGGGAAGACCTCAGCTATATGGAGGAGGCCGAAGGGTATAGCAATCTCATAAATGAGCATGGGCTTACACAGGACGAGCTGGCACAAAAAATAGGCAAGAGCCAGTCTACCGTTGCAAACAAAATCAGGCTTCTGCGCTTGTCCCCTCTTGTTAAGAAAATACTTGCGGACAACAATTTGACAGAGAGGCACGCAAGAGCCCTTCTGAAGCTCCATGACGAGCAGCTGCAGTTAAAGGTGCTCAGGTATGTATGCGAAAGAGGCCTGAACGTAAAGAAAACCGAGGAGCTTATAGAAAGGGTTATACAGAAGTATCTTAAAAAAGCAGCGGACAAGCCTGTAGACCGAAAATTCACAAAAGCAATAAAGGACATTAGGATTTTTGTCAATACGGTAAGGCAAGCAATCGATTTAATGAAAAAAAACGGAATCAATGCCAAAGCTGCACAGATTGACAGAGGGGAGTACATAGAGTTCATTATAAGAGTTCCCAAATCGTAATAGCTGTTAGCACAGCTGCATTACAGCTACTAAGGGCTGATAAACTGTGGACAGACCATGAAAAGTTTACTAAAATAATAAATGTAGTATAATAGGTAAATACAGCAAAATTCAAGTTGTACGAAAGAGGTATTATTCATGGCGGACACAGAAGGAACTAATGTGCAAAATGTAATTCCGGTTGATATAGAATCGGAAATGAAAAAATCCTTTATAGATTATGCGATGAGCGTCATCGTGGATCGTGCATTGCCCGATGTAAGGGATGGGCTTAAGCCGGTTCATAGAAGAATACTGTATTCAATGCATTCACTGGGGTTTGCGGCAGACAAGCCCTATAGAAAATGTGCTACTACTGTCGGTGATGTGCTGGGTAAGTACCATCCGCACGGAGATGCTGCCGTATACGACAGCCTGGTCAGGATGGCGCAGGACTTCTCACTGAGATATCCTATTATCGACGGTCATGGCAACTTCGGCTCAAGGGACGGAGATCCACCGGCAGCCATGAGGTACACGGAGGCCAGGCTTGCCAAGATTTCAAGTGAAATGCTTGCTGATATCAACAAGGACACTGTGGACTTCAAGCCAAACTTTGATGAGCATGAGATGGAGCCTGTTGTTTTACCGTCCAGATTTCCCAATCTGCTGGTCAACGGTTCGTCCGGTATAGCGGTAGGTATGGCAACAAACATTCCGCCGCACAATCTAACAGAAGTTATCAACGGCATTATTGCCATGATTGACAATCCTGAACTTACAATAGAAGAATTGAGTAAAATAGTGAAAGGACCCGACTTTCCCACGGCCGGAACTATTCTGGGAAGACAGGGCATCAGGGATTATTTCAAGACCGGTAGAGGCAGGATAGTTGTCAGGGCGGAAGCCGAAATAGAGCAGACGAGCAACAATAGGCAGCGCATTATCATTAAGGATCTGCCCTATCAGGTAAATAAGGCCAGGCTGATTGAAAGAATTGCCGACATGGTTAAGGATAAGAGAATTGAAGGCATTGCAGACATAAATGATGAATCCGACAGGACAGAGGCAGTCAGAATAGTTATTACTTTAAAAAGGGATGCCAATGCGAATGTGGTTCTCAACCAGCTTTACAAGAACACGCAGCTTCAGGATAGCTTCAGCGTGAACATGTTAGCTTTAGTGCAAATGGATGATGGTAAGTTTGAGCCACAGGTCATTAACCTCAGGCAGGCTCTCGAATATTATCTGAAGCACCAGCAGGAGGTAATCACCAGACGTACGCGCTTCGAACTTGAAAAGGCTGAAGCAAGGGCGCATATTTTAGAAGGACTGAGAATAGCAATTGATAACCTTGATGAGGTTATCAAAATTATCAGGAGCTCCAGAACAGAAGCAATCGCAAAGCAAGGACTTGCAGATGCGTTTGGGCTTAGCGACCGCCAGACACAGGCCATTGTCGACATGCGCCTCGGCAGGCTCACCGGCCTGGAAAGAGATAAGCTGGAAGCTGAGTACAATGAGATAATGGAGAAAATACAATATTATAGGAACGTTCTTTCTGATGACGCTCTTCTGGATAGTATTATTAAGGACGAGCTGCTGGTTATAAACAATAAATACGGCGACGAAAGAAGAAGTAAAATCACCGCAAGTGAAGATGAAATTGAGCTTGAGGATCTGATAGACGAAGAGGAAAGTGTTATTACTCTGACGCATTTTGGCTATATCAAGCGTCTTCCTGCGGACACATACAAGAGCCAGAGACGCGGAGGGAAGGGCATAATAGGGCTCAGTACCCGCGAAGAGGATTTTGTAGAGACCCTGTTTATTACTTCTACACATCACTATTTAATGTTCTTCACAAACAAGGGCAGAGTCTACAGACTGAAGGGTTACCAGATACCGGAAGCAGGCCGACAGGCAAGGGGCACCGCTATTGTAAATCTGCTGGAGCTGGACCCGGAAGAAAAAGTTACGGCAGTAATACCGGTTGCGGAATACGAAGAGGGCTTGTATCTGTTCATGGCTACTAAAGACGGACATGTGAAAAAGACCGACCTGATGCAGTACGGCAATATCAGGAGGAGCGGGCTTGCAGCTGTTACGCTTAGGGAAAATGATGAGTTGATTGATGTGAGGCTTACCGACGGGGAAAGGGATATTATTTTAGTCACCAGAAACGGCATGTCCATCCGGTTTAAGGAAAGCGATGTCCGGCCGCTGGGAAGAGTTTCACAGGGCGTTATCGGAATTAATCTGCAAGAGGACGACTATGTTATAGGTATGGCAACATCAAGATCCGACGCAACGTTGCTTGTGGTCACGGAGAATGGCTTCGGCAAGCGTACGGAGCTGGACGAGTATAAGACGCAGACAAGAGCAGGTAAAGGCATTCTCACATACAGAGTGACGGAAAAGACAGGAAAGGTTGTAGGTGTCAAGCTCGTAGACGAAGAAGATGAGATTATGCTTATAAGCTTCGATGGGACAATTATCAGGATGGAGGTAGGCGGTATTAGCATTTTGGGCCGTGCTACCCAGGGTGTCACGTTGATGAGAACCTCGGATGACAATCATGTGGTAAGTATTGCAAGGATAGAGCCCGAGGATGACGATGAAGAAGGCGAAGTCGAAGAGTCCGGTGAAGAGCCGGGGACAGAAGAGGGCGAAGAAGTTGACGAGGAAGAGCGCACTGAGTCGGGTAGAGAGGAGAAGACTGAGGAGGACGCGCCTCGATAGTATTGCTGCTGAGGTGCACGCCGGAGCATCCCGGATGATAGCCGGATAAAACAGAGTATAAAAAAGAGAAGCAGGCATAAATTACGCCCATAAGGGTTAAAACTAATTTGACCCGGTTGATTAAGAACGAAGCCGGTGATATAGTATAGAAGCTGTCCCGCGGCGAATGGCAACAGCCGGAAGCAGCAGATGGAACGAAGCCGCGTCAACCAAAATATCAGAAAATGAGCCCAAAAAGGTGGTTGACAAAACAGGGGGAGCATGATACTATAATTAAGCCGCTCAAAACGGCGGCACCCGAAGAAAGCCTTTGTACA
>CAZQCL010000052.1:0-11298 GCA_964592435.1 uncultured Oscillospiraceae bacterium | reverse complement strand
TCCATTGCTGCGTTTTTTTAAGAGCAAATGGTTTATCGTGTCTTTAATTACAATTACGCTTCTTGTAATAATGGGGATCTCGGCAAATAAAAACAGTAAGCTGAATTGGCTTAATAATATTATTAGTGTGCCTATGAAGCCGATTCAGGGTTTTTTTTCATCGATTGGGCGGGAGATAGAGGATTTCCTGTCCTTTTTTAAGGAAATTGAGACTGTAAAAAAGGAAAATGATGTTCTCAGAGCAGAAGTTGCCGAATTGAAAAAACAAAACAGGGAGATGTCTGTATTAGAGAGTAAAAATGAAGAGCTAAGGAAGGCTCTTAATCTTAAGGAGCAGTTTGGCGACTATACGATTCACGGTGCGAATATAATTGCTGTTGATCCGAGTAACTGGTTCAACGTTTTTAAGATTGATATAGGTAGTAGGGAGGGTATAGACAGCAACTTCCCTGTTGTAACGAGTGCGAAGGGCCTTGTGGGCAGAGTTGTTACCTCTGACATTTCCACATCTACCGTACAGACCATTATCGATGTGGAGAGTTCAATTTCCAGCTGGATAGCAAAAGCAGGCGGAGGCCATGCCATTGTGAGGGGAGATATGGAGCTTAAGGGGAAGGGCCTGTGCAAGATGGACTATATTCCTCTTGAGGTAGATGTTGAGGTCGGTGACATCATTGAAACATCAGGACTCGGAGGCTATTATCCAAAGGGGATTGTAATCGGTGAGGTAATAGAGGTCAGAAAATCCAACAGCGAGCTTGACCGATATGCGATTATTCAGCCGGCAGCCGATTTCAAAAGGCTTGAAGAGGTATTTGTTTTAAAGAGCAATAAAAATATAGAGTCAGGCAGCACCGAAGAATGAAAAAAAAGCTATTATTTTATTTTTTCTTCATATTATTATCTTTGCTTTTGCAGACCACCTTGCTTCATTATATGGCTATCTATGGTGTGGTACCCAATATTCTGCTAGTGTTCACCATTGTCACAGCTTTGCTCAGAGGTGATGCCGAAGGAAGTGCTGTTGGTTTTTTTGCAGGCCTTTTTGTTGATATGATGTTTGGAAATGTTCTTGGCTTTTATGCTCTACTCGGGCTTTATCTCGGCATTGCAGTCGGAGCGACAAATAAAAAATTATTTAGGGAAAATATACTGATAGCCGTGTTTTTTACTTTTGTATATTCCGTTGCATATGAGTCGCTGGTTTATATTATCAATAATATTATGTCCGGAGATATGAAGTTTTTGTATGCACTAACAGCGACTATACTGCCGGAAGCGGCATATAACTGCGTGGTGGCTGTTCTGATATTTCCGCTGATTATCAGAGCCGGCAAATGGTTTGATGGTAAGGAAAAAAGAGTCAGGAGTTACTAGACCGGCTTCAAGAGGTGTTTTTGATTATGAAGGAGAAACTAAATAATAGATATTTTATACTTAGCCTCGGGTTTCTCATCTTCGGAGTAATGATTGTGTATCGATTATTCAATCTGCAGATTGTTGAGGGTGAAAAGTATTATGCCAGCTCCCAGAAGAGATATTTGAAAGAAAGCGATATTGAGGCCCCCAGGGGGAAGATACTGGACCGGAACGGTGTGCCGATTGCGGTAAACAGGCAGGGATATGCAGCCTATTTGGTCAAGACAAGTATTTCTACAAGCGAATTGAATGAAATGCTGCTTAAGCTTATGGATATCTTCGGCAAAAATAATGAAAACCATGTGGATAACCTGTCTAAATATTTGACCTTTAGTCCTATTACCTTCAATGGGAGATCGGATAAAGAAATTAGCAGATGGCAAACAGATAAAAACAGACTCGGCATAAAGGAGGAAGATGTTAAGTCGACAGCGCCTGAGTTATTCAAACACCTTAGGGAAAACCTCTTTCAAATTGATGCTTCATACACTAAAAAACAGGCCTACAGCGTTATGACGCTCAGGTATGAAATCCTGGTCAATAACTGGAATTTTGCAACGGGTGGTACAATCTCGCTGGCAAAGGATTTGAGTATGGATACCATTTCTGAAATTGAGGAGAGAAGCAATGAGTTTCCCGGTGTAATTACTACACTGGAGCCTGTCAGGGAATATGTGGATGCATACCCGGAGGCTCACATACTAGGTTATATTAGATCTATTTCACAAAGCCAGTATGATAAACTCAAGGATGAGGGCTATGATAATGATGACCTAATCGGCAAGACGGGCATAGAGCTGACGGCTGAACGCTATCTCAGGGGCGTGAACGGGAAGATGAACATAGAGGTGGATAGCAGTGGCCTGCTCACACGAAAACAGGAAACAGTAGCGGCTATACCGGGCAGTGACGTTATATTGACGATCGACAGGAACCTGCAAAAGGTTGCAATGGAGTCTATGGCACGGAATATCGATACTATTAGAAACAAAAAGGAAGACAGCAACTACCAGGATGCCAATGCAGGTGCTGCTGTTGTATTGGATGTCAATAGCGGAGCAGTGTTGGCCAGTGTGAGCTACCCCAGCTTTGACCCCCAGGTTTACCTGCAGGGGTCGGATGACAAGGAAGCTCAGAAGGTAATAAGCAGTCTGGATAATGACGAAAATAGAGCTCAGCTAAACAGGGCAATCCAGGGAATATATGAGCCCGGTTCGTCTTTTAAGCCCCTGGTTGCTATTGCGGGGCTTGAAAAGGGTGTTATTACCCCCTACAACAGCAATATACGTGATCCGGGGCAGATAGAGATTGGAAATAGGAAGTTATTCTGTCTGGAAAAACCAGGGTCAGGCCACGGAATGTTGAGCCTTAAAAGAGCTTTGGAGACTTCCTGTAATGTGTATTTCTATTTGCTTGGTGTGGATACGGGGATTGATACACTTAATGTTTGGGCGGATCATTTTGGTCTGGGAAAGCTGACGGGAATTGACCTGCCCAGTGAAAAACCTGGTTTTATGTCCTCCAAGGCGTTAAAAAAGGAGCTCAGAAATGATGTATGGAGACCGGCTGATACTGCACAGGTATCCATAGGACAGTACGATAGCCGATTTACACCGCTTCAGTTGGCCAATTACATCAGCACCATTGCAAATGGTGGGAAGCGATACAAGCCATATTTGATTAAGGAGGTAGTCCGATATGACGGTTCTCAGGTTAATGTGACTGAACCGACATATACACAGGTTCCGGTTCAGCAGTCGACCATTGATGCAGTAAAGCAAGGGATGGTTGCGGTTACCTCTTCCATAGACGGGACTGCTTATAAATCATTCCAGGGACTGCCCTTTGAGGTAGCAGGTAAAACCGGTACGGCTCAAACCTCCAAGGGCATTGAACGCTCCCCGAACGCATTGTTTTTGTGCTATGCACCGGCTGATGATCCGCAGATTGCCATTGCCATAGTCGTCGAGAAGGGTGCCTGGGGTTCGAATGTTGCACCTATTGCCAGAGATATCATTGATGAATATTTCGGTCTAAAAAAAGCTAATACAAGCAACTCTGAGCTAGAACCGGAATTACCGGTATTGAACCAATAAGCAGTGTGAGTATTTATGAACTTTAAATGTAGGCAGTGCCGTTTGCGTAGGTAGTGTTTCCTGCTCCAACGACCTACTGCTTAGCACTTTTGCTATTAGGATATACTGCAATGCCCGTGAGACATGACTGCTTACTATGAACTATTATATTATGGCAGGGAAGATTTACTGTAGGTGCCTGGAAACACAACTGGAACAAATGGCGCTACCTGCACTTATAACTTTGAATCCGATTTAAAGCTTGTCTAATTAGAGAAATAATGTAATAATGGATTATGAAAAACACATCTTGAAATGCAGTGATTTCTAAAATTTGTAAAATGTGCAGGTGTTAGATAATTCAGCAGGGGGATCTGGTTTATATGGATGAAAGCATTATCAGCTTTAGGGCAACTGTAAATGGTTTAATACTAATCATGCGGGATGAGGATGATTTTGATTCTATTTATGAGCATGTTTCCAGGAAGCTGGAGTCTTCGGGCAAATTTTTCAAGGGTGCCAGCACGACCGTTAAATATCGCGGGAAAAAGCTGACTAAGCAACAGGAACAAAAGATTGCCATGCTCATATCACAAAAAGCGAATATGGAAATCAGAAGCTTTGAGGAAGATGTTTCGATACCTGAACCGGAGCCGGAGAGTATTGTAAAGTCAGTAAAAAAGCCTAAATTAAAGCTGATGTTTTTTAAAGGTCTGGAGGAGGGTATGACAAGGTTTTACAGAGGAACGGTCAGATCGGGTCAGCTTATTAGCTTTGAGGGGAATGTGGTTATCATTGGTGATGTTAACCCAGGCGGTGAGGTAATTGCAACAGGTAACGTAGTCGTAATGGGATCACTGCGCGGTATGGTTCACGCCGGTGCGGATGGTAACAAGGAAGCGATTGTGGTGGCATTAAGCCTGCAGCCCACACAGCTTCGCATAGCAGATGTCATCACACGGCCACCCGATACTAAGGAAGACAGGCAGGGACTTATTCCTGAATTAGCCTTTGTAAAAGATGAGCTTGTCTATATTGACAGGTTTTTACCACAACATCAGTAAGTATGAACTTTAGTGCACATAGGAGGTATTTGGATGGGAGAGGTCATAGTAATAACATCGGGAAAAGGCGGTGTCGGCAAAACGACAACAACTGCTAACATCGGTACCGGACTGGCATTAGCCGGGCAGAAGGTTGTTCTTGTCGATACGGATATCGGCTTGAGGAATCTTGACGTTGTAATGGGTTTGGAAAACAGGATTGTTTATGACATTGTGGACGTAGTGGAAGGTTTTTGCCGGGTTAAGCAGGCGCTTATAAAAGACAAACGCTTTGATGGGCTTTATCTTTTGCCTGCTGCACAGACAAGAGATAAATCCTCTGTAAACCCGCAGCAGATGATGAAGCTTTGTCAGGAGTTAAAGGAAGAGTATGATTACATACTGATAGATTGCCCTGCAGGTATTGAGCAGGGTTTCAAAAATGCTATTGCAGGAGCGGACAGAGCAATTGTGATAACCACCCCTGAAGTATCCGCAGTAAGAGATGCAGACAGAATCGTGGGACTTCTGGAAGCGAATGAGCTTAGAAATCCAAAGCTTTTGATAAACAGGATGCGTATAGATATGGTCAAGCGCGGGGATATGATGTCAATTGACGATATCATCGATATCTTGGCCATTAGCCTTATCGGCGTGGTTCCTGACGATGAGAAGATTGTTGTTTCGACAAATAGAGGTGAGCCTGTGATCAATGATGATAAGTCGAGAGCGGGACAGGCATATCGTAACATAGTCAGGAGAATAAAGGGTGAAGAGGTCCCTTTTATGAACTTTGATAATGATCAGGGCTTTATGCCCAAACTGAAGAGATTACTTGGCCTGAAGGCAGACTAGGGGAGGGGAATAAATGCTGTTCGATTTAAGTAAAATATTTGGCAAAAAGCAGAGCTCCAAGGAGGTAGCCAAAGACAGACTGAAATTGGTTTTGATACATGATCGTGCAAATGTTTCACCTCAGTTTCTGGAAATGATAAAGAGTGAGATTATTAAGGTTATTTCCAATTATATGGATATTGATGAAAGCGCTTTGGACATACAATTGACAAAGACTAAAAGTGACGATGGAGAAAATTATGTTCCTGCGCTTTATGCAAATATACCTATTAGAAATATTAAAAAAAGCGGAAAATGAGACCCAGCCGTATTATTGAAAAGGTAAGAGCGCGATGAACATTGCACTAATAGCACATGATAATAAAAAAGAGTTGATGGTAGACCTGTGTATTGCATATAAGACAATTCTGCAGCAGCATTCTCTATTTGCAACCGGGACTACTGCGTCTTTTATCTGCGAGGGTGCCGACCTGTCTGTCTACCGATTTTCTCCAGGATCGCTGGGAGGTGCTCAGCAGATTGCTGCAAGGGTTTCACTTAATGAGATTGATTTGGTAATATTTCTGAGAGATCCGGTAAGCCCACGCGAATATGAGCCGGATATTAATTTGCTGCTGCGCTTGTGTGACATGAATAATATCCCTTTTGCTACAAATATCGCAACAGCGGAGATGTTGATTAAAGGTCTTGAAAGAGGGGATTTGCATTGGCGTGAGCAAAAGTGAGAAGGTGCCACGGCTGCAAATAGATGCATTCGTTTATTTCCTGTATACATAAAAATATCATCCCGGCAATATAATTTAACAAAGGCTTTTGTGATGTAACCAGAATATAATTCAGCTATCGGAACTCAAAACATGATACATCGAAAAATACTCACAAGCGCTTATTTTTATTATGCACACATAATTATTTACTGGTTCGTCACATTGTGCAGGGGATGAGATGATATGAATAACTCCATGGCCAGGCAGAGATATTCAACAAGTCGACCTATGCGAAACAGAAGAAGAATACCGCAACGAAGCGGCGGCCTTCGTAAACTGATTCTTTTTCAGTCGCTTATTTGTGCTTTGGTTTTTCTGATGGTCATTATTACTAAAAGCATTCATATTTCTGCAACTGATTTTATCACAGCTCAGATTAGATATGTGCTGGGACACGACGTGAAACCGAAGAGCATTATTGCCTATATAGGTAAACTGGCTACAGATGTACGTGAAAGCATTGTCCCGGGCTTAACCGACAAGACTGGGACTGATGGATTATTGGCTTCTAATCAGGCTTGCGAATCGGCTCAGCCTTCAGATACCAATCAACCACAAGACACGGACAGGGCTTCCGTTGAAGCCACACAAGATACTCCTCCTATGGAGGCAAATCTCTCAGCGACTGAAAAAGAGACATATGAAATAGGTGACGACGAAGTTGATTTGGGTAATAACCCGGAAACATCCGTATTATCTGTGAGCAGCGACTCGGAAAATGTGGACTCAGAAAGAACCCAGGATTTCATTAATCCCGTTGTAGGAAGACTTGTAACAGATTTTGGCCAGATTAATGTTACAGCTGGCGGAGATGTAAAGACGCACATGGGAATTGACATACATGTAGAGCAAAAAAGCGATGTAAAAGCTGCACTCGACGGTATGGTTGCAAAAACCGGGTCTTCTACGCAATACGGTGCTTATGTCATGATACAGCACGACAATAATCTCGAAACGGTTTATGCGCATTGCTCGGACATTTTTATTAAAACAGGCCAAATTGTTAATAGAGGGGATGTAATAGCTCAGGTCGGTGATGACAATATTCCAGTAGGTAGTCACCTCCATTTTGAAGTGTGGTTGAATGGAAACAGTGTAGATCCGCTTGAATACATCAGTGTAGACGACGGGTGAGATTTCGGACAGAAAAGGTCGAACTGAGGATAAGTATTTTAATGGTAATTATGCCAGCCGCAATGCTGATTGCAGGCTGCCTGAAGGAATATGCCATAGCATTTATTTCCGTTGCGCTACATGAACTAAGTCACGTGGCAGTTGCAAGGCTTTATGGTATTAAGCCGGATAGCATATCAATCACACCGGCTGGGTTTGCAGTAACAATTCGCGACAGGGGCTTTTCTCGGATAATACTGTTAAAAATTTATACAGCCGGGCCGGTTGCGAATTTCCTGCTGGTTGCCATTGCAGTATTGATAAAGAGTATTCTCCCGAATTCCCAGGAAGAGCTGAGACAGCTGGCGATGGCAAATCTTCTGATTGCATTGTTCAACCTTCTGCCGGCATTTCCTCTTGATGGCGGGATGATTTTACAACAGCTGCTTTCAGGCAGGATAGGATTGCTGGCGGCAGGTAAGAGCGTGCGCATACTGACCCTAATTATATCGGCTGCCGTTGCAGTCGCTGGTGTGATCCAGTTCTATAAAAGCGCCGGTAATATTAGTCTTATTATGATCGGAGTTTATATTCCTATTATTCTAAAAGATGCAAGAATGGAGAGTGCTTTTATGAATATTAAGCAAATACTATACAGGCGTTCCAGATTGAAAAAAAGAGGTATTTATCCTGCGCGGGATTTGGTCGTGACCAAGAATACCAGACTGGGTGATACGTTGACAAGTATGGATTTCGACAGATTTCACATAATCTATGTTTTGGATGATAATCTGCGTCTTATGAGGTTTTTTACAGAAAGCCAGATCATGGATGCACTATCCGGGGATATTGGAAATATTACTTTCGAACAGCTGGTGAGAATATCTTCTGACACAATGAACTAGCGGCCAACGCTTTCAATTATCTGTGCAGTTGATTTGGGCCTGTTCATCGTATACAGGTGAATGCCGTCTACCCCGTTGTCAATCAGATCTCTTATCTGGAGGGCCGCATATTCTATTCCGGCTTTTCTCATATCCTCAGGGTTATCCTGGTATTTGTCCATGATTAATACCAGCTTTGCCGGGAAGGAGCATCCGCTTTTTGCTGCGATGGACTTAACCTGATCGGCTCTGAATACAGGCATGATGCCTGCCTCGACAGGACAATTGATGCCCGCTTTTCGTGCTTGTTCAATAAAATTGTAATACAATCGGTTGTCAAAGAACAGCTGGGTTATTAAAAAATCAGTACCTGCATCAACCTTTTCCTTTAAGTATTTTAAGCCTTCGCTAAGCCTTTGGGAATTCGTATGGCCTTCCACATATGCGGCTGCGGCAATACAAAAATCGCCTGATTTTTTTATATGCTCAATCAACTCAAATGCGTATCGGTAGGCTCCCTGAGAAAAGTCAAAATCAGGCTGACCGGCAGGAGGATCTCCTCTTAAAGCGAGAACATTTTCAAGGCCGGTTTCACGCATGGAATCGAGCATACCGTCGATTCCATCCTTTGTATGGCCGACACATGTAAAATGTGCCATGCTTTCTATATGATTTATGTTTTTAATTCTTGAGGCAATTTCCAGTGTCCGCCCCTTCTGGCTGCCGCCAGCACCATAGGTGACGCTTATGTAGTCGGGCTTCAGCGCCTCGAACTGTTCCAAGCGGTTAAGCAGTGCGTCTATTGACACATCGGGCTTTGGCGGAAATATTTCAAATGAGATGACCGGCTTCCCTGTTTTAAACAAATCGATTACTTTCATAATTTCCTCCGCATAGTATATACTATCAATTACATTATAACACGAACTAAACGCCTGTCAAGTACAGCTAAACACAATTATATTCACCCAAAATGCAAGCACATTAATTTGTCAAAAGTAAAGTTTGAGTGGGGATTATTGAAGTTTAGCTTGCTTTAGTTTAGAATATAAAATTGATGATATGCGTTTGGGAGGTAATGAATGTATAAAATTGTTAGGAAAGAGCTACTAAATCCGTCTGTCAAATTATTTGAGGTAGAAGCTCCGTATATAGCAAGAAAAGCGGAACCGGGTCAATTTATTATACTCAGGGTCAATGAAGATGGGGAAAGAATACCTCTGACCATTGCTGATTATGACAGAGAAAAGGGTACTGTGACGATTATTTTTCAGGAGGTTGGGAAAACGACCAGCCTTCTCGGCACATTGAAGCAGGGGGAAAGCATACTCGATTTCGCAGGCCCTCTTGGCGTGGCAAGCCATCTGGAGGGTTATAGGAAAGCAGCGGTAATCGGGGGCGGTCTCGGAACGGCGATAGCCTACCCTCAGGCAAAGAAGCTCCATGAGCTGGGGACTAAGGTGGATGTTATCGCAGGGTTCAGGGATAGCAACCTGATTATTCTTGAAAAGGAGCTAAAGGCGGTCAGTAATCGCTTGTTTGTTACTACCGATGACGGTTCAAACGGCAACAAAGGCTTTGTTACCGATATGTTGGAGAAGCTCATTAAAGAAGGCAGCCAATATGACCTGGTAGTTGCTATAGGTCCGCTGATAATGATGAAAATGGTTTCGCTCCTTACAAAGCCCTACGGAATTAAAACAATTGTCAGTATGAATTCGGTGATGATTGACGGTACGGGTATGTGCGGCGGATGCCGTGTGACAGTAGGTGACGAAACTAAATTTGCCTGTGTGGACGGGCCGGATTTTGATGGCCACCAGGTGGATTTTGATGAAGCAATGAGAAGACAGTCGATGTATAAAGGCCTGGAGAAGCAATCACTGGACGAACACATCTGCAGAATGGGGGGTGCTCTTAATGCCTGATATGTCATTGAAAAAATACGAAATGCCTCATCAGAATGCTGAAATAAGGAGAGGCAATTTTAAAGAGGTAGCGCTTGGCTACACGGAAGAGACGGCGATGAAGGAATCGAACAGATGTCTTCAGTGTAAGCATAAACCATGTGTAGCGGGCTGTCCTGTGAATGTTCAGATACCTGAATTCATAAAATTAATAGCTGAGGGCGATTTTGAAGGCGCATATGAGAAAATTAAAGAGACCAACAACCTACCCGCAATATGCGGGAGAGTCTGTCCCCAGGAATCTCAATGTGAGCAGCTTTGCGTGAGAGGAAAAAAGGGTGAACCGGTTGGTATAGGCAGGCTGGAAAGGTTTGCTGCCGACTGGTTTATGGCAAATAGACAAGACAAAACTGAGTGTACCGTCCGCAACGGTAGAAAAGTAGCTGTTATAGGCTCAGGACCTGCCGGCTTGACCTGCGCAGGGGATTTGGCGAAAAAAGGCTATGAGGTAACCATATTTGAGGCGTTTCATGTGCCGGGCGGTGTACTGATGTATGGGATACCTGAATTCAGGCTGCCAAAGGCACTTGTTCAAAGGGAGATTGAATCGGTAAAGCAATTAGGCGTGAATATTATGACCAATATGGTCATAGGAAAGGTATTGTCATTGGATGATCTGGCCGAAGAGGGCTACGAAGCGATTTTCATCGGAAGCGGGGCAGGATTGCCCAGCTTTATGGGAATTCCGGGAGAGAACCTGAATGGCGTCTACTCCGCAAATGAATTTTTGACAAGAATTAATTTAATGAAGGCATATAAGTTTCCTGAGGCTGATACCCCTGTCAGAGTGACGAACAGTGTGGCGGTTGTAGGCGGAGGGAATGTGGCGATGGATGCTGCAAGATGTGCCAAAAGGCTGGGAGCGCAAAAGGTATACATTGTCTACAGGCGTTCCGAAGCAGAGATGCCGGCAAGGATAGAAGAAGTGCATCACGCAAAAGAGGAAGGCATTATATTCAAGATCCTGAACAATCCGACCAAAATCATAGGCACTGAGGACGGATGGGTCAAGGGGATGGAATGTATTGAAATGGAGCTTGGCGAACCTGATGCATCCGGTAGGAGGAGACCTGTTCCAAAACAAGGCTCAGAGCATGTGCTAGATGTGGAAACCATAATCATGGCAATAGGCCAGTCGCCTAATCCTCTGATAAAAGCCACTACTCCTAATCTTG
>CAZQCL010000051.1:0-11366 GCA_964592435.1 uncultured Oscillospiraceae bacterium | reverse complement strand
GGAAAACAAAAAAGGCAGTGAAATATACACGATGTACATTTCAGGTGCGCCTGAGCCATGGGCTGGTCGTGAAGTTTCGCTCTAATGTATATTGTAAAGGTAATTCGTGCTAAAGCACTCAATATACTATCTGCTCGCCCTTGACATCCCCCGACCAAGAAACTAGCAATATACATTATAAGGAATTTACCAAAATATGTACGGCACTTAAACTTACAATTTTCACGCAAAAAGTATAAATAACATAATTATTGTATTTAGGAGGCAAATAGCATAACATTAGATAATAGGTTGAAGATAAAAGGCTGAGAAACTGAAAAAAGGATTTTTGTTTCGTGAAGCGAATAATAAAGTTAATAACATGTGACAGGAGGGTTCTTTTTGGCCGATAATTATATGCAAAAGAAGTGCGATTTTTGTGGTGAGGCAATACCGGCAAATGCCGGTCGTTGCGCTTACTGCGGAAGCATTCTTGAAGTGGTTCATTATCCGGTAGAAGAGCAGGGAACGGCAGAGCCTCAGGGGTCTGGGGAGCCTCAGAACCTGCCGGAAGGTGAAGATGCAAATCAGGATGCTATGCCGCCACAGGAGCACGGGCCGAATGCGGAGCATTACAGTCAGGCGCAATACAACGCTCGCAACACACTATACAATGCCCGCAACACACAATATAATGCTGAAAGACCATACTATAAAGCCAACTATACAGAAGACTTCGGAAGTGACAAGAAACCTCTGAGTAATGGTTTGAAGGTCTTGCTGACGGTTCTCTTTACTATCCTGCCGGGCGTTGGGCAGTTGGCGGGAATCATAACAGCAATTGTTTTTATGAACGCTGAGGATAAGGACAGAAAATCTTTTGGAGTGGCACTGCTGGTTGCCTGTCTTGCCATGTTCGTACTTGCGTGTATAGGCTGCTTTGTCCTGGGATTGGCTTCCCAGTCCGTTAAAGATTATTGGTGATGCATGCATTATATCGAATCGTTTTTTAATTTGCTGGGATCGTTAATATGCCACCAGATGCCTGAAAGAACTTTAGTGGCCGGGACATTGCCATTACCGGTTTGTGCCAGAGATATGGGAATTTATGCAGGTATTTTTAGCTCGGCACTCTTTTTACTGGTATTCAGAAGACTAAGGGCGCAAAAGCCGCCAAGCCTTGCGGTAACCATAGCGATGTGTTTGTTAATGCTACCGATGATTCTGGACGGGCTGCTTTCCTATTGCGGAATCATCGAAACAAACAATACCGCCAGGTTGTTCACAGGTCTGTTTTTTGGACTGCCGATACCATTTTTTCTTGTTCCGGCTGCACATTTCAAAATATCAGGCTCTAATGTAGATCCGGTTTTGAATCATGCTGCCGAACTCCTCCCGATTTATTGCACCGGTGCTATATTGTGTGTACTGTTGCTTCGGGGCATTGTGCCCTATTGGCTGGCAGCTTTGATTTTTGTTTTTGGGCTCTTGTTTTTGCTGTCAAGGATTTCTTACACCATATTTACCCGGATGCTTTGGTATAAGCGAGGAAGGCTATATATCCTGACTACGATGGGTACCGTATGCATAATAATAATTTTATTTTTACTATCCGTATTTGTATTGCAGCCTTTGAAAAGAATAATGCTTTTGGGCTGAGATAGTATATGCTTTACAGAGTAAGGGCTGATGATTTTGGAAGCAAAAAATGTGATACGCAAAAGGATGATTGAACAACGAAATAGGATGAGCATTAGGGAAATAGACGAGAAAAGTGCCGTGATTACCGAACAGCTACGTTCCCTGAGTCAATATGCAGATGCGCAGATAGTGGCGGCATATATGTCCTATCGAAATGAGGTTTCGACTGATGAATTTGTAAGAGGGTGTCTGCGTAACGGAAAGCGGGTTGTGATACCAAAAGTGCTGCAAGCTCCCACTTGCAGGTTAGAACTGTATGAGATAAGGGATATGGGAAAGGATGTACTGCCGGGATATAAAGGCATCCTCGAACCTAATATATCAATATTGAAGGCAGTAGATCCGCGGGATATCGATCTTGCCGTAATTCCAGGGGTTGCATTTGATTATGGAAGGCACAGGATAGGTTTCGGAGCAGGCTTTTATGACAGATTACTGGTACAAATGAAACCTGACTGCCTAAAGATTGGGCTGGCATACGAAATGCAGCTGACTAAGCAATTTAAAGCTGAAAAGCATGATATAGCTATGGACATGGTTATAACAGAGAGCAGAATTATATAGTGACATTTGCAGTGCAGGATGGCTGCAGCTAAAGAATTTACTGAAAGGATGTAGCTGATGAATAACAAGCTTACTTTTACAGGAGCAAATATCTTCTTCCTGGTTTTTACTCTGGTGTTTCTGGCTTACCAGATGATTCTGGGATTTTTTATGGGAACGGCGATCTATGATAATATTTATTTGATTATCATAATTAATGAACTGGGCATTCTGGCCTTTGTGCTCATATATTGTTTCATTAAAAAAATTAATATAAAGGAAACCTTCCGTTTCAATAATCCAGGATTCCTTCCGATGGTACTGATTACCGCGATCTCGCTTCCGGCAATTTTTGTGGCCAGCATGTTAAACAGTCTGGTTATTTATTTGCTGCAATTTGTCGGAGATGTACCTGCTTCGACAATCCCAGTGCCGCAAAATCCGCGGGAACTCTTGCTGGGCGTACTGATTGTGGCAGTGCTGCCGGGTGTTTGCGAAGAAATAATGCACAGGGGATTGCTTCTCAGAGCCTATGAAAGACGTGGATCCTACAAGGCAGTAGTCATTGTGGCAATCTATTTCGGACTTTTTCACTTGGATATCACAAACCTGTTAGGGCCGATTTTTCTCGGAATTATCATCGGTTACTATGTCATAAGGACAAATTCCATCTATGCGGGAATATTTGCGCACTTCCTAAACAATACTATCTCAGGGCTCGTGCAATACCTGTTAAAAGCGCCGCAGCCCGAAAATTTGGTTATATCAGAGGCTGAGCTTGTATCAACCCTTGTGTTTGGTGTTATTTCCCTGGTAGTTACAGTAGGCTTGCTATATGTATTTAAAATGGTAACTAAAAGCAGAGCTGTGGTTGTAGCCCCCATTACGCGAGTCGGCCAGGATCTGAAGGCTGTTTTGTCTCATTGGCCGATCATTGTGATTATTGTGCTGTATTTTCTGATGGCAGCGCTGTATATATTGTCGATTTTGATGACGAAAATATTAGGGATGTAAGTAAAAGCAAAGCGGCACCCCAAGCATATTTCGCATGCAGTGCCTGATGAATATAACCCTCTTCAAAAGGGCCATACAGGCTTCTCCGGCTCGCCGTGATCCACTTTCAGATACCCGAGGATTCCTCTTGTGCCGAAATGCTCCCTTTCTATTTCTAATATGCGTTCTGAAGAATAGTGGTTAATCTCACCAACTGTCTTCACATCATCGGCGTATTCTCGTAGTGCATCTATTTCCTTTGGAGAAAGCACGGCCTGACAATCATCCGAATTCAAAATACGTCTTAATTCCGACGCATATTCATAACCGTCATCTACATCATCCAAAGCGGTTTTCAAAAAAGAAATAAGATTTTGAGGAATCACTCTCGACATAATCGTCAACCTCCTTGTTGGAATAAATCTATTATACACCTTTTTTATTACCTTTCTATTATAAAGGACAAATCCAACAAAATATACATATTGTATAAGCTGACGGTTTAGAGGAGGTCGCTTGTCAAATGGGCAGAGGGCGTGTGAAGGATAGAAAAATCATTGTACGCTATTCGGATGAATTTAACAAAGCGCAGATCAGGCTGAAAGTTATTAAGCTTTTAATCGACGAAAAAGAGAGGGGAGCCGGCTCAGATGGCTGTTACAGACAAGAAAAATAGTATTGGCATTTATGTGAGGATAAGCAGGGATGACTATGGCGAAAATTCTGAAACCATTGAGAATCAAAGACAGATGCTTCTGGATTTTACGGATAAAAAGCAATTGGGACATGTATATTCAGTTTACACAGATGATAATGTATCCGGCTCAGCCTTTGAAAGAAGAGGGTTGGCAAGGCTTAAGAAGGATGTGCTCAACGGAAGAGTAAACCTGCTCCTTTTAAAGGATCTTTCAAGACTTGGAAGAAACAACGCTAAAACATTGCAATGGATCGATTTCCTGGAGGAATACGGTATACGTATTTTAACTGCGGACGGACGGTATGACAGCCTGCTGGACAACGAAACAGTAGGTATCGAAACATGGGCAAATGAGCGGTACATACGCGATGTTTCGAGGAAGATACGTTCTTGTCTAAGGTTTAAGATTGAGCGAGGCGAATATCTGGGGAATGCTCCCTTTGGCTACAAAAAGTCAGATGTTGAAAGAAATAAGCTTCTTAAGTGCGAGGAGCAGGCCGAAACAGTAAGGCTCATATACAGCCTGTATCGCTCGGGTCTTGGCTACACATCCATTGCCCGCCTGCTCGATGAGAGAGGGCTTTCTTCGCCGGGCGGAAAAGGCTGGAATAGGATTACTGTCAGACGCATTCTCATTTCCCGCGTATATATAGGTGATACTGTCCAGGGGGTCAGCGAAAAGGTTAGCTTTAAAAGCAAGAAGACCAGACGTCTGCCCAGGGAGGAATGGGTAATAACGGAGGGTACTCATGAAGGGATTATTACGAGGGAAGAATTTTTTGATGCACAGAAGCTAAGAGAAGGCAAGGCTACGGGAAAAGCACCGCGCACCAAGGTGTGTCATGTGCTCAGCGGCATTATTTTTTGCGGCCGCTGTGGAAGTGCAATGTATGCAAGGAAAAGAACCTATGGCATAGCATATGTTTGCGGAAACTACTGTAGAAACGGCACTGCCGTGTGCTCCGGCCATTTTACCTATGCAGCCCCGATAGTAATGAGTATTTGCGCGGAATTGATTGAATTGTTCGATGGTAGGGAGATTTGGGCACAGCCTAATGAAATGCAGGACTATTTTGGAATATTTGAGGATGACAGAGAGATTGATGCCCAGAAGTTGATGAAACAGCTGGAAACAGGTCGTCGCCAGCAGGAGCTGGTTTATAAGGACAGGCTGGAGGGAAGAATATCCGAACAGCTTTTTGAAAAGATGAACAGGCAGTATGAAATGAAACTGAAGGCTCTTGAAAGAGAAGCGGAAAGAATAAAAACAGAAGGTGGAAGGGCTGTAGATGTGCCTGAGTTTATCGAGCAGGCAGTTGACAGGCTTAAGGAAGGAAGGCTGTCAAGTGAACTTGCAAGACTTGTAGTTAAAAGGGTTACGGTTTTTGATGAAGGTGACATAATACAAGAACCTAATGCTGATATCGAGAAGACTGATAAGGCTGAGGACGGCAACTCAGGTAAAGTTGTAATTGATTACCGATTCCGAATAGGGGTATAATAGAAGATAACAAGTTCTTAACAAATAGATAACGGGCTCTTAACTAAGGCTTTTGCCCTAACCACGACCGGAGGAAAGCAGATGGAAAAGGTTCTACTAGTATACAATCCAATTTCAGGCAATAGAAATGTACCTAAGAAGCTTGATTATGTTGTAAGCCGTTTTTTGGAGAAGGATGTGCTGGCTGTCCCATTTCGGATGGAAAAGGACAATGAACCATCGCTAAAGCAGGTTTTGTCTAAGGAAGAGTTTGCTTATGTGGTTGTTTCCGGAGGAGATGGCACTGTGAACATGCTGGCAAGTATACTGCTTACCATAGGCCTTGATATACCTATCGGGATTATTCCGGCAGGCACCTGCAATGACTTTGCCCGGAGCCTTAATCTCCCGACGGATTTGAGAAAATGCCTTGATATTATTCTTGAGGGCAATATAGCAAAAATTGACGCAGGATTGATCAACAATCAGAAGTATTGCCTCAATACCTGTGCCGGCGGTAATTTTGTAGATGTTTCATACAACACCAACCCTGAGTTCAAAAAGAATTTTGGGCCTCTGGCCTATTATGTTAAGGCACTTGGCGAGGTTACGAATCTTAAGCCCATAAAATTAAAGCTGACAACTGATAAGGAAACTGTAGAAGGCGATTTTTTGCTGTTTCTTATCCTGAACGGTAAACATGCTGCCGGCTTGTCAAATATCGTCGGGACGGCAGATATTTCCGACGGCTATATGGATATTGTACTTGTAAAGAACTGCCTCCATGTGGAGATGCCCGGATTGCTTTTCAAGGTACTCAATAATGAGTTCTTGAACGACAAAAATGTAAAGTGGATCAGAACCTCAAAATGTTCTATAGAAGGCGATCAGAGCTTTAATCTCAGTGTTGACGGCGAGGAATGGGAGAGCCTGCCCATTACAATCGAATTCTTCCACCAGATCCTGAAAGTGTTCATAAAATAGCATTCACCCATAACCTGCTTCTTTTTTGTAATATTCACATATTACGGACATATATTTATATTGTGAATTCCATTGTTAAATCATGCTTTGCGATAGATTAGGGGGGGTTATTGGGTGGAGAAGTACAGTATATATCAGCAGATAGCTGAGAGAACGCAGGGAGATATTTATATAGGTGTTGTGGGACCTGTCAGGACGGGGAAATCGACCTTAATAAAAAGGTTTATGGATTTGTTGGTGCTTCCGAACATAGACAATGTCTACAGCCGCGAGAGAGCGAAGGATGAGCTTCCGCAAAGTGCTGCCGGGCGTACGATAATGACAACTGAACCCAAGTTTGTGCCTAATGAGGCTGTTGAAATCATGCTGGACGAAGCTCTTAAGCTAAAGGTCAGGATGGTCGACTGTGTTGGCTATTTGGTCAAGGGCGCACTGGGTTATCTGGAAAACAACTCTCCCAGAATGGTATCAACTCCATGGTATGATTATCAGATACCCTTTGAGCAGGCAGCTGAACAGGGTACAAGAAAGGTGATAAATGATCATTCCACAATCGGTCTGGTTGTTACTACAGACGGTACTATCACCGACATACCAAGAGAAGACTATGTAGAGGCGGAAAAACGCGTCATAGATGAGCTCAAGGCAATCAATAAGCCCTTTGTGGTAGTGTTGAATTCGGTGATTCCAAATGAACAGGAGACAGAGAATCTAAGGCGGGAGCTTGAGGAGAAATACGAGGTTCCTATAATCAGCTTGAACTGTGCACAGATGAGAAACGATGATATAGCGGGTATTATGGAGCGGATTCTCTATGAATTCCCCATAAGCGAAATTGGCATCAACATTCCCAAATGGGTTGAAACCCTGGAACAGGATCACTGGCTCCGGGTCGATATGCTGCAATCCATACGGGATACCTTCGCGGGAGTGCAGAAGATACGCGAAGCAAAGGATTCTATTGATAAATTCTCCGACTATGAGTTCATAATGAATACGCATCTTTCCGAGATTAATGCAGGAATGGGAAATATGCTGCTGAATATAAGAACGCCGGATGAGCTTTTCTATGAGATACTCAGCGATACAACAGGGCTCCGGGTCGAGGGCGAGCACAAGCTGATAGGGCTTATGAAGAATCTTGCAGGAATAAAAAAAGAATACGAGAGAGTCGAATTTGCACTGCATGAGGTGAGAGTTAAGGGGTATGGTGTTGTGACTCCCAATATGGAGGAAATGACACTGGATGAACCGGAGATTATAAAGCAGGGGAACCGCTTTGGTGTGAAGCTGCGAGCCAGTGCGCCTTCTGTGCATATGATCAGAGCAGATATCGAAACTGAGATTGCGCCGCTTGTAGGCACTGAGAAACAATCCGAGGAGCTTGTCAATTATTTATTGAAGGAGTTTGAAAGTGAACCGGGCAAGATTTGGGAGTCAAATATATTTGGAAAATCCCTGCATGAGCTGGTTAGTGAAGGATTGCACAACAAGCTGAACAGAATGCCGGAGGACGCGCAAATCAAGCTGCAGGAAACGCTTCAAAGAATTATTAACGAGGGCAGCGGAGGATTAATCTGTATTATTCTGTAAGAGGTTAATCCACACTGTAAATTTTATAATCCACCTGCTCTGAGAAGCTAGATGGGCTTTCTCAGGGAGGTGGATTTTTGATGAATATGAAAATAACGATTCACATTGATATTGCGCTTAAATATTGGCATAACTATCAAATCATGATAAAGTAATATCAATAAAGGCTCGTAGCCGCTGCTGACTAAGGAGGCAAAAATACAATGAAAAATGAATACAGTCCGAAGGATTTAGCAAAACATATAGATCACACTTTGCTTAAAGCGAATGCTTCCCTGGAGGCTATTAGGGCTTTATGTGATGAGGCGAAAAAATATGATTTTGCCAGTGTGTGTGTCAACCCCTCATACATAAAATATGCTGCCGATTATTTAGAGGGAAGCAGCGTAACACCTTGCTGCGTAATAGCATTTCCCCTTGGGGCCTGTACGCCGGAGGCTAAGGCGAATGAGGCATTGGATGCGGTAAACAAAGGCGCCAGGGAAGTCGATATGGTCATTAATGTAGGAGCAATCAAGTCTGATGATTGGATGCTTGTAAGGCGCGATATCGAAGGGGTTGTTGCAGCTGCTAAAGGGCGCGCAATTGTTAAGGTAATAATTGAAGCTTGCCTGCTCACTGATCAGGAAAAGGTGAAGGCATGTAGGGTTTCAAAACTGGCCGGAGCAGATTTTGTAAAGACATCAACAGGGTTCTCCACCGGCGGGGCTACTATTGATGACGTCAAATTGATGCGTGAAGCAGTAGGAAAAGATATTGGAGTAAAAGCATCGGGTGGCATCAGGACTTACCAGGATGCGTTAAGCATGATCAAGGCGGGTGCGAGTCGGATTGGGACAAGCAACAGCGTGGGAATAATTACTGAGTGAATGGAAATCACTGTTCGGAGGAATTTATGAAAAGCAGAAGCAGTAAGATGTATGATTTTTGGATGCATAGCGATTATTTTGATAGAGCTACAAAAAAGGAGCTGGAACAGATCGGAAACAATCCGGAAGAGGTCGAGGAAAGGTTTTACAAGGATCTGGAGTTTGGTACCGGTGGATTGAGAGGCATTATTGGCGCCGGGACCAACAGAATTAACATATACACCATAAGGAAGGCATCTCAAGGCTTATCCAATTACCTGGTTAACAATATTAAGGATGCGGGAGAACGTGGTATAGCAATTGCCTACGATTGCAGGCGCAAGTCTGCCGAATTTGCTTTGGAGGCGGCTAAGGTTTTTGCGGCAAATGGTATTGTTGCATATCTGTTTGACGAGCTTCGCCCGACACCTGAGCTTTCATTTGCGGTTCGATATCTAAAGGCGTCTGCGGGTATTGTTATAACGGCAAGCCACAATCCAAAGGAATATAACGGTTACAAGGTATATGGCGGGGATGGCGGGCAGCTTCCGCTGGCGGGCTCGCAAGATGTTCTAAAAGAGATTGAGCTGATTGAGGATATTACTGCAATCAAACCAATGGAGGAAAGCGCAGCTGTGGAAAAGGGCTTAATAAAGAAAATAGGCAGCGAAATTGACGATAAGTATATTAACTACTTGAAAACACTGGTGGTGAATCCACAAATTATTACAAAATCCGCAGACAATATGAAAATCGTCTACACTCCGCTGCATGGATCAGGTAACAAGCCGGTTAGAAGGATCCTGAAGGAGGTTGGATTTAAAAACGTGCTGGTTGTCCCCGAGCAGGAAATGCCCGATTCGGAATTCAGTACTATCAAGTCTCCGAATCCGGAGGAAAAGGATGCATTTACGCTGGCTATTGAGCTCGCAAAGCGCGAAGGAGGAGTCGATTTGATAATTGGCACCGATCCTGACAGCGATAGAGTCGGTGTAGTTGTTAAAAGCTCT
The DNA here is from genome assembly GCA_964592435.1 of uncultured Oscillospiraceae bacterium. Lineage (GTDB taxonomy): Bacteria > Bacillota > Clostridia > Acetivibrionales > DTU013 > JAAYBT01. The sequence continues at coordinate 1,538 of CAZQCL010000051.1, read as the reverse complement.
TCCGGTGAGTATATTGTTCTTACGGGAAATCAAATAGGCTGTCTGATGATGGAGTATATGCTTTCTCAGAAGAAGGCCGCCGGAACACTGCCTGCCAATGGATTTGTTGTTAAAACCATAGTTACCAGCGAGTTAGCACGGAAAATAGCAGAGTACTATGATATTGAGCTAATAGAAGTACTCACCGGATTTAAGTTTATTGGAGAAAAGATAAAGGAGTTGGATGAGGAAGGCACAAGAAAATTCATCTTTGGCTTTGAAGAGAGTTATGGTTATCTGGCGGGCACCTTTGTCCGTGATAAGGATGCGGTGGTGGCAAGCATGCTGATAGGGGAGATGGCAGCATATTATAAAAACCGCCGGATGTCGTTATATGAAGGGCTACAGGAAATTTTCGAAAAGTACGGTTATTATATTGAGGGCATTACTTCGTTTACACTTCAGGGAAAAGAAGGCGTGGAGAAAATCGGCAGAGCAATGGATATGCTCAGGTCACAGAAATCAGATGCTTTCGGAGCTTGTCGAGTAGCAGCTGTTAGAGATTATGGGAATAAAGAAATCATTCATTTCCCGACGGGGAGAAAAGGAGCGTTAGATCTTCCTAAATCTAATGTTTTATATTATGAGCTGGAAGATGGAGCCTGGTTCTGCGTTAGGCCTTCCGGCACAGAGCCGAAGATTAAAATATATTATGGAGTGTCCGATACATCTTCGGAGGATGCGCAACAAAAACTGGATTCTGTAGAAGAGAGCGTTGTCGGCGAAATTAAGAGGCTAATGTATTAAGCTTCGTAGACTTTTTTAAGCTTTTCTCTTATTCTGTGACAGGGAGCAGATGGATTAAAACCTCTCTGCTTTAAGCATTCTCTATACAGCTCATAATCAACGGATGAGCATATATGACATGGCTTTTCTCCTGAGCAAAGACCCTTTTCAAGTCCTTCAAGGATTTCCATATTATAGATGGCTATTGGGCTGAGCATTGAGCAAAGGTTTCTGCGGTATTTATCAGGACTAAGCCTTCTGAAATGATAGCATGTCTTCTTGTAATACCAGGGAATCGGCAGACATTCCGATTCATACGGATATAGGGGCTCTATGAATATTGCGCCCGGGAGTGCCGGGCTGCATCTTATATATGTGCCGACGCTGCATTTGAGGCAGTATTTATGACAGCCGGATTTTATCAGATTGGCACAGAAGACGCAGTTTGCATAATGCTTATCGGTATGTTGCCGGCATAACTCTGGAAGATAGCTCTTTAAAAAGTACCGTTTATAGTGGGTGTCTTCAGACAGTATTCTGCTAATACTAAATGCAGCCATTGCATTCTTAAGCTTTTTTATTGATTGATATACTTTTCCCGCCATAAGGTTATGCATAATATCCCATGTTGCCATATAATCACTGGAGCTCCTTTATCATAAGCGATATACATATAATACCATTGTTGGCTCAAAAATACATATATTGCCCGTAAGTTGTTGTACCACACAGGAAATATTCTGTTTTGTCCATGAAGGGAAGACATGTCTTTT
>CAZQCL010000050.1:0-11409 GCA_964592435.1 uncultured Oscillospiraceae bacterium | reverse complement strand
CACTTATGGATGCTAAAGCTCAGGTTCAGGAGCAATGGTCCGACACGGGGATTGTTCCTACAAGTACATCAGATTATAAGGGTGCTTTCGAGCTTATGGAAAATATCAGTAAGTCTATGAATACAGTCCTTGATCAAGCATTAGCAAAAAACAACAACGAGCACCCGGAGGGGGATCCCCAGAATACGCAGAATGTTATTGCTCTCATGTTCGGCTCTATTTCAATAGCGTTAACTTCTCAGTTCTGCGAGGATGAAGCAATGCTTGAAGCAATAAAGATGGTAGCGGATATGATGGGCTTGTCTGATGCGAAGGCGACCCGTAATGCTGCACACGATTATACCCTTACAGCAATAAAAACCCGCAACCAGCAGCCATACGAGCTAAACGGAGTTTACGACCCGATGAGCGGGGGACTGCGAATGGTTGAGAGGTCAGATGGAAAGGTAACGGAATTTTTTGAGTTCATACCTCTGGGCGGCGACCAATATGCTTTTCAAACAGACACAGAACGGGCTGTCGTGAATTACAAGGATGGTAGGGCTTTATCTTTCACATATACAAAAAGTGACAGCAAGGATGCCTATGACAACGAATCCGACAGTATTTATCCCTCTGGGGCAGGCGCAAGTGTTGAATGGATAGCGCCCAAGGGTGAGGATGGATATGAGAAATATTTCTCTTATGACGGAAAAAACATAAAGCTTAGTGTTGATGCCTTCGGAGAGAGGATAAAGGCTGAGATACCTGCCTAGACCATATTTGTTGTTAAAAACAATAAGGGGGATCATGAAATGCGGGCTGATACAATAGTCAATAAATCACATATAAAGCTAAAGCGAATTACAGTAATACTCGTCTGCTTCATTATTTTTGCGGTGTTTAGCGGTTGTGCAGGAAAACAATCGGAGGCAGTCAAGATTACCGATGCTTATATTGACGGCTTTTCTACGCTCTACGACCAGGGCAATGAATATATGGAGCTCGGCTTGCAGCTTCAGGCTGATTATGCCTATGGCTGGGCAGCTGCATCAATATCCTCAATGCGCTACTGTATAGACTGCCTCCTCTACCTGGAGGGGGAGGGGGATACTCTTGAGGACGTTGTGGGAGAACGGTTGGGTAGCTGGGATGAGATTGCAGCAATGAATTATGCCTCACCCTATCCGTATTTTTTTGAGGGCTTAGTCTATAATTCTCAAGGGAAAAACGAGGATGCGAAAAAATGCTACGAGAAAGCTCTGGTAAATCCCAAATTTTCTACTGAGTATGATGATTCGCTGATGGTTTTAGATGTACTGTCTGTCAATGAATTAAAGTCTGTGAAGAAAAAGCTTACGGAGCTGGAGAATAAGATTTTTGAAGTATACACTCCGCTCAAATCATCATACCCCCGCAGCCATATGAATTACAGCGACAAATACCTTAGGACTCTTGCAAAGGAAAGCCTTGAGGCAAATGAAGACGATTATCGCAGCGCACTGCGGCACTATGAGGCTGCCCTTGCTGTTAACCCCTTTGAGGGTGACAATTTTGTCGGGTGCGCTTTGATGCATATGTATCTTGGGAATGTCGATCAAACCTTCTTTTATGTAAATGAGGGTCTGTATGTTGATCCTGAGCATGAAGGCTTGAACAGGATTGCAGAATTTCTGAACGAGGAGATGAGTGAATAATGAAAAAACTATGGGTTCTTTTACTTATTCTTGCCATAGTATTACAGCCGACAAATGCTTTTGCAGCCTCGCACATAGATCTTTCCCGAGTAAAATACAGCACCGGATCGGAGCCGCTGGTTTTTACGTTTGGCAATTTAAAGATGGATGGGGCTGTAGAGCAGGTGTATCCCTTTACAGAAAAGGAGATAGACCAGCTGGTAAAGGAAACGTTGAAATCCAAGAATTTAACGGAGCTTGACATTAAGGAAGCAAATCAAAAGGTCCAAAAGGCAAATCGTGCTTCTACATTTACAAAGGAGGATTTGGAAAGGTCTAGAGAAAACATGCTTACAACGCTTAAGGCTGTTCCCGTTGCAGGTAATGCAGCGACCATTTATGAGGCTGTGAAGGATTATATGAACAGCAGCAGTTGGGATGATATCGGCACGGCCTCTGCCGATTTGCTCGAGAGATCCATGACCGACTGGGTTAAGGATACTGCCGGAGGATTTATCGACAAAGCAGGTGAGCTTGGTAAAAATGTTAACAAGATAAATGCAGTGACGAGTCAACTGCTGGCAATTGAGCAGTTTTGTGAAATGTTGGCAGATGAGCATGCCAGGACAAAGCAAAAGTGGAAGACTATAGCGGAGGGTGCCAACGCGAAGCGCTTGCTCAATGAGTTTTATTATGCTCTACAGCGAAAAATTGACGGCTATAAATACAGGAGTGATCGAAAAGGCTGGATAATAAATTTCAACCAAGCAACAGTGGGGCGTAACTTAACCTTTTTCGGTGTAGATTCCAATTACCAAACATGGTCTCTTGACATGAGGATGGAGCAGATGGCGACAAATGAAGCTGGCAGTGCTGCGGGATTATATGAGGGCATGTTTATATTTATGGCTACCCATGAAATGTCAAGCTTTATGTCTAGAGCTCATGAGGGCATTGTTAATATGGGTGAGGTGGGGACTGCAATCAAAAAGCTAATGGCAACTCCCGGCTATGAAGTTAAATTAAGAACCACGTCACCCGGCACTGCCAATATAATCCGCACGATTTCTGGAACCTGTGAGGCTGAAATCAAAACGAATGGAGAAATCATACTAAACTTGAATGAGCAGGAGGATGAGACTAGAGTAGCTATTTCCGGCATTGAAGTGGAGATGGATTACTCTGTCACCAGCAGCAAAATCATAAAGGGCGGAGGAAAGATAACCTTTCAAATTTCAGCCGATAAGGAGGAAGTCGTTATCGGGGGAGTGACCGCCGATATATTGGTTAAATCACCGGATGTCAACTTTAGTCATAAAATAAGCGATTCGGGAACAGTGAGCGTCGGTTGGGATAACGATATTTGGAAGCACTGGGACGGCACCGAAAAGACATTGAAGCACGCCGGTAGATAAAGCTTATTAGCTTTCTCTAAATACTAATTGCTAAAGCTTCAGAATAAGCAATTTAATGCATCGAAATAAGAAATGAAGAAAATACAGAAAATATATTTTGCCTCGCGATATATTCTTTCTCTAATCAGGCAATGATAGCAGTATAATAGTTTTCCAAAAATTCAACAGGTACTTGATGCTGTCGGTAAAATAAGCGGCAGCATCGGCGGGCTAAGTTGGGTAAAAGGTAGCCTATTAAATGCGCCATCGGGAGGTTATTAATGGTATCGCGCAAATCGGTCATTACTTTTGGGATGGTGGCAATTCCAATTGCCATGTATACTGCTACACAGGATAACGATATTCGCTTCAATCAGCTGCATAAGGAGGACAATAGCAGAATCCGCTATAAAAAAACCTGCGGCCACTGCGGCAAGGAGATTACGTCCGCAGATATAGTGAAGGGCTTCGAATATGACAAGGACAAATATGTAGTCGTGACCGATGAAGAGATTGAGAAGATTAAGACGGAAAAGGAAAAATCCATTCAGATATTGCACTTCGCACAGCTCAACCAGATTTCTCCCGTTTACTACAATAAAACCTATCAGGCTGCACCAGAAGCAGGTGGTGAGAAGGCCTTTGAGTTGCTTCGAGCAGCATTAATGGAAGAACAGAAGATCGCAATAGGTAAGGCCGTTATGGGCACAAAGGACACGCTGATGGCGATTATACCACGGGAGGATGGCATTCTCATTTCCACGATGTTTTATGCCGATGATGTTAAGGAGCTTCAAAAGCAATATGGAAAGCCGGATATTTCTGAGCAGGAGCTGAATATGGCAAAGGTCCTCATAAATTCAATGGACACGCCCTTCGACGCGTCAAAATACAAAGACGAATATCAGACAAAACTGCACGAGCTCATTGAGACTAAAATATCAGGTAAAGAGGTTGTTTCAGCAATAGAAGCCGAGGACACCGGTAAGGTCATTGATTTGATGGATGCACTCAAAGCCAGCGTTGAAAAGGCTAAAAAGGATAAGGAAACGGCATAAAATTATATGGCTGATAATCTGAACGAGTACAAACAAAAAAGAAATTTTGAGAAAACCCTTGAACCGGTAGGTGACGCGAGATATGCTAAAAGCGGTAAAGCCGGTGAAGATATGGAATCCACAAAAGCAGGTAAAGCTGATAGAGCCACGGAACCCGCAAAAGCCGATGACGCTACCGAAGCTGCGGAATCCGGCAAAGCTGCGGGATCTACCGGGCACGCTGAATTTGAAAGCAACCTTAGATTTGTGATACAGCATCACATCGCCCGCAATGACCACTTCGATTTTCGCCTTGAATGGGATGGCGCGCTTCTGAGCTGGGCTGTACCCAAGGGGCCTTCCTATAATACTCGTGACAAGCGACTCGCCATACAGGTGGAGGATCATCCATTAGAATATCGGAACTTTGAGGGGACTATTCCCAAGGGAGAATACGGAGGCGGTGTAGTCATGCTATGGGATGAGGGCTTTTGGGAGCCCTATGGAGATGTGGAAGATGGGCTTCGGGAAGGCTCGCTGAAGTTTTCCCTGAAGGGGATAAGGCTCAAGGGAAGCTGGGCATTGGTGCGGCTTAAAGCAAAGGCGGGGGAGAAGAGGAACAACTGGCTTTTGATTAAGGAAAAGGATGAGTATGCAAAAGCTTCAGATGGAATCTCGGAATTTACAACCAGTGTACGAACCGGACGTGCTATGCAGGAAATAGAGGAGGGAAAGGACGAAAAGCTCACTAAAAATCCCTTTAGCACCACTGACGTGCAGCTTGCCAGGCTTGTTAATACCGTCCCAGAGGGTAATGATTGGCTTTATGAGATGAAATACGACGGTTACAGGATTATGGCGTTTGTTGAAGGAAACAGCGTCCGCCTGCAAAGCCGCAATGGCAATGACTATACAAAGCGTTTCCAAAGCGTTGTCGCATCTATGATTGATTGGGCTAAGGGAAGAGCAATGGTACTGGACGGTGAAATGGTGGTCGTAGATGAGTCGGGTAAAACAAATTTTCAGGCTTTGCAAAGCTATATGAAAAACCCCGGAGCTCAGAGCCTTACATATATCATCTTTGATATTCTTGCCTTGGATGGCACTGACTTACGAGAGAACCGGCTGATTGACAGAAAAGAAACACTTGAGGCGCTAATGAAGGATGCGCCTAAGAATCTGGTGTATAGCCGTCATGTCAGGGATAATGGAAAGGAGAGCTTCGAGGCAGCCTGTTCGATGGGAATGGAGGGCATTGTCGGGAAGAGAGCCGATTCCATCTATAGCGGAACAAGGAACGACGACTGGATAAAGCTCAAATGTGATAAAAGGCAGGAATTCGTCATCGGTGGATATACCCTTTCCGACAAAAAAACAAGTGGAGTAAGTTCGATTCTGCTCGGCGTCTATGAGGGTGATGAACTAATATATGCAGGTCGTGCCGGAAGCGGCTTTGGCAAGTCAGTTGTGAAAGGGCTCGAACTCAAATTTGATACGCTAAAGAGATCTACATCCCCCTTTAAGCTTGCACCAAAGACGCGAAAGAACGAAGAGATTACGTGGCTTGAGCCTGTTCTGGTCGCAGAAATCAAGTTTGCCGAATGGACAGAGGATAACCTGTTAAGGCAGGCAAGCTTTAAAGGCTTGCGAACGGATAAAGATCCAAGAAGCATAAGGCTGGAAAAGGCGGAGGGTGAGCTGGGGTCTGAAGAAGAGTGTGCACAGCATAAAGACGGAACAGGGGGACGGTTCTCCAACCTCTCAAGAACAGAAAATGAAAGGGAGAAAAAAGCAGGCAATAATCTTGTTATAGAAGGAATTAAAATAACCTCTCCTGATAAGATTTTATATGATGACCCTGAAATCACAAAAGCCGATGTAATCAGGTATTACCAAAGAGCTTCTGGACGGATGTTGCCTTATGTTTCTCACAGAATATTAAGCATCGTACGCTGCCCGAAGGGAGTTTCTCAGGCATGCTTCTACAAAAAGCACCCAGGAACAGGCAATAAAGACAGCGACAAAAGCGATGGCAGGGGTGGCAGCAGTAAAGGCAACGGCAAGGGAATTGTCACATTTCCCGTTAACGGCAAAGACGGGGAAGCAGAAGACTACTTCTATATTGAGAACATATCTGGTCTCATTTATGAAGCCCAGATGGGTACACTGGAATTTCACACATGGGGGAGCCGGGTAGAGGAACTGGAAAAGCCTGATGTGATGGTATTTGACCTAGACCCCGATGAGGGAATGGATCTTGGCAGGGTGCGTCAAGGCGTCAAGGACACTAGAGGCGTTTTGGCGGAGCTTGCACTTACCTCGTATTTAAAAACCAGCGGTGGCAAAGGATATCATGTGGTCGTCCCTTTTAACCCCGCTGTCTCATGGGAAACGTTTTATGATTTTGCAAAAGGCGTTGTAGAGGTTATGGAGCAGAAATGGCCTGATCGTTACACAAGTAATATCAGAAAAAGCAAACGGACTGGAAAAATATTTATAGATTGGATTAGAAACGGCAGAGGTGCCACGAGCATTGCTCCCTATTCCTTAAGAGCCAGACAAGGGGCAAAGGTATCCATGCCAATAACCTGGGATGAGCTTGACACGGTTGCACCCGATGGGATTGATATGGCAGAGGCTCTCCGAAGAATTGAAAAAGCGGATCCATGGGAGGATTTCTTTAGGATAAACCAGCTGTTAAGGTGAGAAAACAAGAAGTCTTAGGTCTTCAGAAAAATGGTTACACAACTAAACTAACTTTTGAGTGACGATATCTATTAAAGGCTGCCTCCTGCTGGAGCAGCCTTTGATAGAATTTTGCAGCTTCTCATTTGGTAAACATCACCGGGTATGCTGTCCGGCTTTTACGAAGGGGATCCTACATACTGTACATTTTTGGAAAATGCCAGATAAGGTAGATAAATAAAGGGGAAAAACAGCATCAGCAGAACCGGACCGGCACCGTCTCTTCCGTATGCTTTTAAAAATGCGGACAGTGCTAATATAGCAATTACGATATTAACAAAGGGTATCAGCATAAGCAAAATCCATGTACCGGGTTTACCTCCGATTTTCAACATTATGTAAGTGCTATAAATAGGAACTAAAACAGACCATCCAGGTCTTCCAGCTTTTGCAACCAGGATCCATTGACATGCAACGTAAAACGCAACCACTACCAAGTACAATAAAATTACAACCGGCGATATGTCTGCCCTGACTTGACTTAAATTAATGTCCATAACAAACCTCCCTTTATTTGCAAAAAATAATAATATTATATAATGATTATACGGGAAGTATTTTGTTAGAACAAGAGTTTTTATGCCCGTGATTTATGCCTTGGTAAAATTATAAGCGGAGCACATTAATGGAAAAATATTAATATTAGTATTGACTTTTATATAGAAATATCATATTATTTATTAAATCGATAAACTGGTGAGCAAGAATAGTAGCCATGGAGCTTTATTTACAGAGAGCTGTGTGATGGTGGAACTACAGCAATAAATATCATGGTGAATGGACTTGCGAAGGCGGGAAGAAAAGCGTTTTGCTGAGTAATGCCTGACGGAACCTCCATCCGTTATCAAGGGAGCATATATGTTTGTATATGGAATAAGTGGGTGCATTGCACCAAGCCGGGTGGTACCGCAGAAGCTAACAAGACTTTTGTCCCAGTAGGAATACTGTGACAGAGGTCTTTTTTGTTGCGACGGATATTTCTTTAGTCGCCTAAAAGCATTGGTAGATCGATTTGAATCATTAAAGTTAATCACATTTACTGTGAAAAGGAGAGGAGAATAATTATGAAAAAGAAAGTTCCAAACAAGCTTTATCTTACTGAGGAGCAAATGCCAAAGCAATGGTACAATATCAGGGCTGATATGAAAGAAAGGCCGGATCCTATGCTTAACCCGGGAACACTTAAGCCCGTCACGTTGGAGGACTTAACTCCCGTATTTTGCGAAGACCTGGCTAAGCAGGAGCTGGATGACAACACCAGGTACTTTGATATTCCGGAGCAGATACAGGAGGTATATCGTATGTATCGACCTTCTCCGCTGATCCGTGCTTACAATCTTGAAAAGGAATTGGACACACCGGCGAAGATTTACTACAAATTTGAAGGCAATAATACCTCCGGCAGCCACAAGCTCAATACTGCAGCGGCTCAGGCCTACTACGCAAAGGTGCAGGGCTTGAAAGGCCTTACTACGGAAACGGGTGCCGGTCAGTGGGGCACTGCTCTTGCTCAGGCATGTGCGTATTTTAATATTCAGCTGACTGTGTATATGGTGAAGTGCTCCTATGAACAAAAGCCATTTCGTAAGTCTGTAATGCATACCTTCGATGCTGAAGTTATTCCAAGCCCAAGTAACACCACTAACGTCGGTCGCAAAATACTTGAGGCTAATCCAAACACGGGCGGCAGCCTGGGCTGCGCTATATCTGAGGCTGTAGAAAGAGCGATATCAACTGAGGGCTATAGATATGTTCTTGGGTCTGTTCTAAATCAGGTAATACTGCATCAGTCCATTATCGGTCTGGAATCGAAGCAGGCCATGGAGATGCTGGATGAGTATCCGGATGTGGTCATAGGATGTGCCGGCGGCGGGTCAAATCTTGGCGGCCTGATTGCTCCGTTTATGCAGGATAAGCTGCTGGGTAAGGCTTCTCCGAGAATTGTGGCTGTTGAGCCTGCTTCATGTCCTACACTAACTCGCGGTCGTTATGTTTACGATTTCTGTGATACAGGTAGGGTAACGCCTCTTGCAAAAATGTATACTCTTGGATGCGAATTTATACCCTCATCGGATCATGCGGGAGGATTGAGATACCATGGTATGTCTCCGATACTGTCTAAGCTGTATCACGATGGGTATATGGAAGCAATTGCCGTAGAACAAACGAAGGTATTTGAGGCCGCCGTTTTGTTTGCCAAGAAGGAAACAATACTTCCGGCACCTGAATCTGCCCATGCAATCAGAGCAGCGATTGATGAAGCATTAAAATGCAGGGAATCAGGTGAAGAGAAAACAATTCTTTTTGGACTTACCGGCACCGGATATTTCGATATGACCGCATACAACTCCTATCTTGAAGGGACAATGACGAGCTTTATTCCCACTGATGAGGAACTGAATGAGGGGTTGGCGAAGTTGCCCAAGGTATAATAGACTGGTAAGATGGGGCGTTTTACGATATTACACATTTTGAATTCCGTAGCACAATGTATACATCGCAAAAGCCTGAGATGAAAAAAATTCTATGAATAATCCAAATTCATGATATAATAACCTCGCAACAATTTCACGGGCGAGGTTATTATATGCCTTCGGCGGGAATTAGGAGTAAGATGGTTGAACTAAGAAATATTAACAAGACCTTCAAAATTGCAAAGAGAAATGCCGGATTTCGTGAGGCTTATCCTATTGTGAGAGAGGCGAAAGGGTAATGCCATTGATTTAGGTATGTTTGGATGTGACTATTTTATCGGGCTGGCCTTGAGATGTCTGAGCTGTTATGATAGCATTGTTTTGAGGGGGCAATTGAAGGCTGGGTAAATGGACAAAGAAGCAGACAAAGCAACAGATAAAGCAGTAGATAAAGCAACATCCAAATTAAAGTGACAGAATAAAGAGGTGTATTTCGATTGAGTCGTCTACCTTTTGAAGGCAGACTTTTAGTTTGTGATATGGACGGTACGCTGCTGGACAGCAGCAGTAAGCTGAGTATGGGGAATAAAAGAGCACTTAATCGTTTTGTGGCAGGAGGCGGCCTTTTTACCGTGGCAACCGGCAGGATGGAGAAGTCAGTTATGCGATATATAAATGATCTGCCTATAAATGTGCCGGCTATAGTATATAATGGCGCAGCAATACATGATTTGCATACGGATCGGCTACTGTGGCAGAACACCCTTGGTCCGGGCGTCCTAACTCCTATTATAAAGGGCGTCATTGAGCAATTTCCGGATATCGGAGTTGAAGTTTATCATGACTCAAAGATGTATTTGGTCAAGGGAAATGAGTATACTCATAATCATATTGTGAGAGAACAATTTGTCCCTATCATAGCATCGACGGAGGACATACCACAGCCATGGACTAAGGCTATATTGGCATGGGATCCTCTTAAATTGGCCCAGGTGGAAGAATTCCTGAAGGGGTTTGACGGCCTCTTTAATCGTGTTTATTCTGAGCCTCATTTTTTGGAGCTGCTCAGTCAGAACACTTCAAAGGGCAGTGCCCTAAGGGTACTCAGGCAGATGAAAGGGCTGGATAAAGCTTATGTAATCGCTATGGGTGACAATCTTAATGATGTTGAGCTTATAAAGGAAGCAAACATAGGAGTTGCGGTGGAAAACGCCCATCATATGCTGAAAGCGGCGGCAGATCTGTGCTGTACGAATAATGACAACAATGCTGTTTCTGAGGTTATTGGCTGGCTGGAGGATGGCAAAATCGCATGCTGATTACATTCTGATTTAAGGCTACTGAAATAGAAGAAAGGATGTGGGCAAATGGGTATGATAAGGGGAGCTTTCATCTTCCCACACCCGCCGGTAATGATACCTGAGGTTGGGAAGGGGGCAGAACGTGGAGCAGATGCTACACTTGCCGCACTCAGAAAAGCTGCGGAGAAAATAGGGAGGCTTAAGCCTTCGACGATAATCCTTACTTCACCCCACGGACCGGTTTTCAGTGATTTTATCCATGTCAATACAAAGCGTATTCTCAGCGGAAATATGAGTAAATTCAGAGCTCCCGAGATTAAGCTGGAGTTTGGGAACAACCTATATCTGACTAATAAAATTATAAATATTGCCAATTCCGAAGGTATTCCATGTGGGGGCCTTGATAAGTTTCTGGCTGCAAAATACAGGATATCCGAAGATTTGGATCATGGTGCAATAGTTCCGTTATATTTCATAGAAAAAGAATACAGCGATTTTAAGCTTGTCCATATTTCAACAGCCGGGTTACCATTTAAGGAGCTTTATCGCTTTGGCAGCTGTATTGGCGAGGCTGTAAAGCAATCCAATGAGCAGGTTGTATTCCTTGCCAGCGGAGACCTTTCCCACAAGCTTACACAGGATGGTCCCTATGGCTATGACAAGGACGGTCCGGAATATGACCGGCAGCTGATTGAGCTTCTAAAAAAGCCTGATCCCCAAGGACTGCTGCAGTTTGATGAGAGCTTTCTGGAAGGTGCCGGTGAGTGCGGGTTGCGTTCCTTTATTATGATGTTTGGAGCTCTTGACGGTCATGAAGTAAGATCGAATGTATATTCTTACGAAGGTCCTTTCGGAGTGGGTTA
>CAZQCL010000049.1:0-11478 GCA_964592435.1 uncultured Oscillospiraceae bacterium | reverse complement strand
CCGGACGGCTTCACATTAATGAGGAGCTTATGGATGAGCTGGACAGGATTAAAAATGCGGTGCATCCCCAGGAAATATTGCTGGTTGTTGACTCCATGACCGGTCAGGATGCAGTCAATGTAGCGGAGAGCTTCAACCAAAAGCTTGGCGTTGACGGCCTGATATTGACAAAGCTGGATGGCGATACGAGAGGCGGCGCGGCTCTTTCTGTTAAAGCCGTTACCGGAAAACCGATCAAGTTCGCAGCAACAGGTGAAAAGCTGAGTGATATTGAGCCGTTTTATCCTGAAAGAATGGCATCCAGAATACTTGGTATGGGAGATGTGCTCAGCCTGATTGAAAAGGCGCAGGACGCTTTTGATGAAAAAAAAGCTCTTGAGATGGAAAGAAAATTAAGGACCCAGCAGTTTACACTGGATGATTTCCTGGATCAGATGCAGCAGGTGAAAAATATGGGGCCGCTAGACCAGGTTTTAGGCATGATTCCGGGAATGAATATAAAAGCCATGAAGAATATGAATGTTAACGAAAAAAAGCTGGATCGCGTTGAAGCCATAATAAAGTCCATGACAATTAAGGAGCGAACCGACCCAGCCATTATAAACGGCAGCAGAAGAAAAAGGATCTCGGCTGGCAGCGGTACGTCTATTCAGGATGTAAACGCCCTTCTCAAGCAATTTGCTGAGATGAAGAAAATGATGAAGATGATCAATGATGCAGGGAAAAAGGGTGGCAGAGGTTTAGGCAGGTTTAAGATGCCCTTTTAATCAAGAGCCCTTATCTGAGCATATTGGCTAGAATCGAGCGAGGTTTGTTTCCTCCAAGATTCTAATTAATATAAAATAGTTGTACTATCCATACTTGAGGGGAGGTGACAGAATGGCAGTTAAGATTAGGCTTAAAAGAATCGGAGCAAAGAAGAATCCTTATTACAGAGTAGTAGTAGCTGATTCAAGATTTCCTCGCGATGGTAGATTCATTGAAGAAATTGGCACATACAACCCCTTAGCCAATCCCGCTGAGATTAAGATAGACAGCGAGAAGGCTGAAAAATGGTTAAAGAATGGTGCGCAGCCTACTGATACAGTAAGATCTTTATTAAAGAAAAGCGGTGTTATTCAGTAATACCTGAATAACATCATTTTTCGAGCTTTATGCGGGAGGCATGTAAAATGAAAGAACTTCTAGAAATCATAGCAAAAGCACTCGTTGATTATCCTGACGAAGTCAGTGTCAATGTAGTGGAAGGTGAGAATGGTATTATTCTTGAGCTGAGGGTGGCTCAAGAGGATATGGGTAAGGTAATAGGAAAACAAGGACGGATAGCTAAAGCAATCAGATCCGTCATAAAAGCTGCAGCCATTAAGCAAAATGTCAGAGCTGCAGTGGAGATTGTTCAATAAGAGGGTGTTTTTGAAACACCTTTTTATTGACAGTCATTTGGGGTAATTTATTATGGTTGATTATTTACAAGTCGGGAAAATTGTAAATACACACGGCGTAAAAGGCGAAGTTAAACTGATTCCGCTTACAGATGATCCTCGTCGGTTTGATGAGCTGGAATGGGTATATATCGAAAGGGATGGCCGCTTGAAAAAGCATACCATTTTAGATTTAAAATATATCAAGGGATCGGTTATGATAAAATTTTCTGATATTGAATCGATGAGCGAAGCAGAACAGTATAAGGACTGCTTTGTGCTGGTGGATAGGGAAAATGCTGTGAAGCTCCCCGAAGGATCCTTCTTTATCTGTGACATTATCGGATGCAGTGTTTTTGACGAAAATGGGAGCCTGCTCGGAAAGCTGACAGATGTCCTTCAGACAGGAAGCAACGACGTTTATGTTGTCAGGGACGACTCCGGGAAAGAAATCTTGCTACCTGCGCTTAAAAGCGTTGTTAGCAAGATTTCGACAGATCAGCAGAGAATAGATGTAATAATTCCGAAGGGATTGCTTGAAGATGAGGTTTGATATATTAACTATTTTTCCGGAAATATTTGATACAGTCCTTGGTAGCAGTATTATCGGTCGTGCTCAGGGAAACGGGTTGATTTCTGTAGACGCGCATAATATACGTGACTTTTCCAGGGACAAACATAAAAAGACCGACGATTACCCCTATGGCGGCGGGAATGGGCTTGTGATGCTTGCACAGCCGATTTATGACGCATACAGGTCGATCGTTAAGGAGCTTAATTATAAGCCTCATTTTGTATATATGAGCCCACAGGGGAAGCTTTTGAACCAAAAGCTTGTAGAGGATTTGTCAAAGCATGATCACATCATTTTGTTATGCGGCCATTACGAAGGTGTTGATGAGAGAATCCTGGAGGAGCTGGTGGATGAAGAGGTATCCATCGGAGATTATGTTCTTACTGGGGGAGAGCTTCCTGCAATGGTGCTTGTTGATGCCGTCAGTAGAACAATTCCCGGTGTTTTGTCAAATGAAGAGTCTTATTTCGAGGAATCCCATAAGGATGGGCTTCTAGAATACCCCCAGTATACACGTCCTGCCGACTTCATGGGCAAAGAGGTTCCGGAGGTTCTGTTGTCAGGACATCATGCCAATATAACAAAATGGAGAAGATTGCAAGCTTTGAAAAGAACTAGAGAAAGAAGACCTGACTTATTTGAAAAACTTGAACTAACCCTCGAAGACATTAAGCTGCTTGAACAGGATGATGGCTATGGTGTTGATAAGTAAACGCTGTCGCAGACCAGTCGTCTATACAAAGTAGAAGGATTCGGGAGTTGACACAAGTGGTAGGCCGAAAAAATTGTATTTACAATTTAAATAATTATGTGCTATAATAACTGACGTGTGTAATACGGACGGTCCGCTGATGCAGATGCATTTATGAACGTTCAGGCAAGAGAGGAGGAAGCATAAATGGATATTATCAGGGCAATTGAGCAGGAACAGTTGAGAACTGATTTACCTGTTGTTAGCATTGGTGACTTCGTAAGAGTTCATCTTAAGATTAAAGAAGGAACAAGAGAGAGAATTCAGATATTTGAAGGAACCGTTATTGCAAAAAAGGGTGCCGGACTTAAAGAAACCTTTACAGTAAGAAGAGTTTCTTATGGCGTGGGAGTCGAGAGAATCCTTCCTGTCCATTCTCCAAAAATCGACAAAATTGAGATTGTGAGAAAAGGTAAGATCAGAAGAGCTAAACTGTATTATCTGCGCGACAGAGTCGGCAAGGCTTCAAGGGTCAAAGAAAAGCTCGTTACGAAGGATACAACAAAAGAAGCTTAAATATAAGGGGAACCGCAGGGTTCCTTTTGTATTTTAGGAAGGATTGAGATATGGACATTCAATGGTTTCCGGGACATATGGCCAAAACCAGACGCCTTCTTTCAGAAAATCTTAAGCTGGTGGATGTGGTTGTGGAGCTGCTGGATGCGCGAATACCTGCCAGTAGTAAGAATCCCGAAATTGACTCAATTATTCAGAATAAAGCCCGTTTGATCGTTTTAAATAAGTCCGATATGGCCGATTCCGAAATATCGAAGGAGTGGGCAAGGTGGTATAAAGCCAGGGGGATTCGTGTCATTTTTGTCGATTCCATAAAAGGAAAGGGATTGAATCAGCTAAAGAATCAACTAAGGGGAATGATGAAGGACAGATTTGAACGAGACAGGCAAAAGGGCAGAATTTTCAGACCAATCAGGACAATGATTGTGGGAATACCAAACGTTGGCAAATCAACATTTATCAACAAGATTGCTGGAAGAGCCGTTGCGACAACGGGTGACAAGCCCGGTGTTACAAAGGGCAAGCAATGGATACGTCTGAATCCCGAGATAGAAATGCTTGATACTCCCGGAATTCTCTGGCCTAAATTCGACGACCGGAATACTGCTTTGAATCTGGCCTTTACCGGTGCCATTAAGGATGACATCTATGATATAACCGAGGTGGCCGCTTTATTAGCCGAAAGATTAACAGCTGATTATCCCGGACTGCTCGCTAATCGGTACAAGCTGGAGGATGAAAACCGCAAAGGCCATAAGCTTCTGGAAGCAGCAGGAAAAAGGAGGGGCTGCATACTTCCCGGTGGGGAAATCGACATGCAAAGAATAGCAGTTGTTATGCTGGATGAATTCCGTGGGGGTAAGATCGGCAAGATTACGCTTGAAAAACCAATATGGAGTGAGGTGACCCAAGAGAGTGAAAAAACTCGACCCTGAAAAGGAACTTGAGCGACTGATTGAAATGAGCAAATATGAAAAGGATGCATACCTTCGGGGATATAAGTATGTAGCAGGCATTGACGAGGCAGGGAGGGGGCCTCTTGCCGGGCCTGTAGTGGCAGCATGTGTTATACTTCCGGAGCATTGCATAATTGAAGGGCTAAACGATTCCAAAAAGCTAACGCCTGCTAAAAGAAACAGCCTTTACGATATAATTGTTAAATCGGCAATTTCAATCGGTCTAGGAACAGCAGATGAAAAGTGTATCGATGAGATAAATATTTTAAATGCGACAAAGCTGGCGATGAGGCTTTCAGTTGAACAGGCCGGCATTAAACCGGAATTTCTTCTGATTGATGCGGTCAAACTTAGCGATGTTGATATTCCGCAAAGATCGGTTATTAAAGGAGATACATTGAGCGTTTCTATCGCTGCGGCGTCCATTATTGCCAAGGTGAGCCGTGATCGGCTGATTGAAGCCAAGGATAGTATGTATCCTCAGTACGGTTTTAAAAAGCATAAGGGCTATGGCACGGCCGAGCATATAAATGCTATAAAAAAGTACGGTATTTGTCCGATACATAGAGTAAGCTTTACAAAGAAATTCATTGTATAATTTGGGTTTTTGTTGTGTAAAGGGGCTTCAAATGCGTATTGGTGATTATACAAATGTAAATTTTGCAGGTAATAGTAATGCCGCTGCCACTATTAGTAATCTGAAAAAAGGTGACGTGATCAAGGCTAAGGTCATTGAAGTCACATCGGATGAGGCTGTTTTAAGGCTTTCTGACGGAACTGTAATTAAGGCTAAAACCATGGAAGCGTTGAACGCAAAAGCCGGACAGACTATTACGCTAACTGTGGCTTCCAAGTCGGAGGGCACGGTGTTTCTGGAAACTGTAAAAGATACTGCCATGATTGATCTTAAGCCTGATATACTTAAAAACCTTTTGGAAGCGCTTAAAATAAAGCCGGATGCCAGGAATATGGAATTGGCATCGGAATTTTTGAAGGCCGGTATTCACGTTACGGCTAACCATATGGAAATGGCTGACGCCCTTATGAAAAATATGCCTGGATTAAATGCAGAGAAGACGGTATTTCTTGTTTCAAACGGATTAGATACCGATCAAATACAAATGGATCTGCTGAATAGACTACTGGACGGTGGTCTTAAGGTCGGCCAGCAGTTAAAAGACATACAGGCCATATTGAATCAAATAATGGATACACAAGGTCAGACGCAAGCAAGTGAGTCTGGAGCGGAAATGCAGGTGAGAATTTCCGACATCACAACGGAGAGTAATCAAACATCAGGAGCCTCAAGTAACAATGCTGAAAATGCATCAGCCCAGGCCACAAATGCGCAGATACAAGCAGGAAATCAACAGCCTTCCATATCGTCCGGCGATGCTGACCTACAGGAGGATTCTGCTTCAAGAATGTCTGCCGCCGATGCTAAAACCAGGTTCCCGGCTGGTATAGGAACACAGACAGGAACAGCCGTAGAGGCAGGAAAACAAGCTGGTACAGGAGAAGAAGCAGCAACTGCAGCTGCAAGCTCAAGTGAGACAAAAACCGAAACTGTAGCTGCAAGCTCAAGTGAGACAAAAACCGAAACTGTAGCTGCGAATGCAACAACAATTAGGCCAGCCACGGTTTTGGAAAGCGAACCAAGAGAAACAATCGTTATTTCCGCTGGAAAGGTTGAAAGCCCATCCGATACTGAGTCTGATACATCGAAAGTGTCTACACAGAAGGACTCGGGCGTATTGAATGTAAAACCGGCAGCGGGTAGCATTTCCAGGCTTGTTGAGGCTGTGAAGGATTTGTTTATCAGAACAGATTCTGATCAACTGGCATCAGAGCTTGAAATCGACAGGCTAAATAATAGCTTGATACAAAGGCTGGAATTACTACAGATTGCCACGAAGTATTCCGAAGCTAACAGCTCAGATACAGGCGAAGGCTTGTCAGCAGCAGCCTCCGCGGTTAGCAATACACTGAACCTTATAAATCAGCTAAATGCCAACAACATGCTTTATTATCAGATGCCTGTAAATTTGTCCGGCTATGAAACCACGGCAGAGCTATATATAATGAAACGCGAACAGCGGAGCAGAAGGAAAATTGATGCGCACAATACCGTCATGTTTATTTCGCTGGACACTAATAATATGGGAAGGATAGAAACGCTGGCTGATGTTAAGGGAGATACTATAACAATAAACATCAGGACCGAAAGCCATAGGATTAATGATTTTATAAGGGAAAAAGCAAAACACCTGTATTCTGGGATTGCCGCCTGTGGGTATAAACTGGCAGGCATAAGATATGCGCTTATTGATTCGCCGACAACTCCGGTGCAACAGGAAAAGCTCCTGTCTGCTATGTTGGGATTAAGCCACGGTAAGGTTGATTATCGCATATAGATTTTATTGATTACGAGTCTATAAATAGAAATCCGTAAACAAAGCTAAGGGTATTATATAGCGGGAGATGACACGTTTGGAAAATAGAAATAATAAAAAAAGAAAAATCAGAGAGGCTGCAGCTCTCAAATATTCTCCTGATAGCGCAGACGCACCGGAAATTGTTGCACTGGGTAAAGGAGAGATTGCCGAGAAAATAATTGAAAGGGGCAAAGAAAGCGGCGTTCCCTTATACGAAGATGCTCAGTTGGCTCATACGCTTAATTTTTTCAAAATAGGTGATGAAATACCAAGAGAATTATATGAGGTCGTTGCTCAGATTATGGTTTTTGTCAGTGAACTGGACAGCTCCTATGATAAAAAATGGGTATCGGGAGATTGATATGAATAAGAGGAGCTTTGGTGGAGTCGGCGAGCAGCTGGCCGCTGAATACCTGGAGAAGAAGGGCTTTATCATACTGGACAGGAATTACAGATTTGGCAGATTTGGTGAAATCGACATAGTTGCCATTGAAAAGGAGTATCTCTGCTTTATAGAGGTTAAGACACGTACCAGCAGCTATTTTGGCACACCAGCAGAGTCTGTTGGCCATGCAAAGAGAGAAAAACTGAGATCACTTGCATGGATATACATAAAACACAAGAATCTCGGTGAAAGAAATATGCGTTTTGATATTGTAGAGGTAATGGGGAAAAGAGAAAATGATGAATTCTTACCAGAACAGATAAACTTAATTAGGAGTGCATTTTAATGATTATAATAGATGCTCACTGTGATACAGCATTGTCCGCATACGAGCATAAGGCAGACTTATTTGAGAACAATTTTCAGCTTGATATAAAAAGATTGCTGGAAACAGGTAAGAGAGTCCAGTTTTTTGCGGCATTTGCCGATCCTTTGAGGTACAGAAATGATACACTTGCAAGGGTACTGGCTATACTGGACGAGGTTTACCGTGCCCAGGATCTGTACGGTGAAAAAATTTCAATTTGCATGACTAGTGAAGAGATCGTCAATGCGTTGAAAATAGGGAAGACGGCAGTCATACTTTCTATCGAGGGCGGGGAGTGCCTCAACGGTGAGCTTTCCGTGCTCAGGCAATTATACAGGCTTGGTGTCAGGAGTATGCTGCTTACATGGAATTATCGAAATCAACTGGCTGACGGGGTAGAAGAGCAGTACGGAAATGGCTTGTCCGGATTTGGCAGGCAGGCTGTTGCAGAAATGAACAGGCTTGGTATGATTGTGGATGTTTCGCATCTTTGTGATGCCGGCTTCGCAGATGTGCTGGACATAAGCAGGATGCCGGTCATTGCATCCCATTCCAACGCAAGGGCAGTTTGCAGTAATCGACGCAACCTTACCGATTCCCAATTGATTGACATAAAAAAGAACGGCGGTGTCGTCGGCATAAATTTTTACACATATTTTTTGAATAATACAGATAAAGCCACAATCGACGATGTTGTAAGACATATCGAGCACATCTGTTCAATTACCGGGCAAGACCACATAGGGATCGGAGCTGATTATGACGGAATCGAGTGTACACCCAAGGGCCTTGAAGGCACACAGTGCCTTCCTGCTCTTTTCGAAAGGCTTGCTCAGCTCAATTACAGTAATAAGCTCATAGAGAAGATTGCCGGGCTGAATTTTATGAGAGTTATCAAACAAATACTTGCATAAATTTGATGCGCTCCGTTAACATTATGCAAAATCTACGCCTTTTTATTTAATGTGAAAATTAATATGAATTATTTCTATTCTCGTCTTGCATAATTGATATAAATATATTAAAATATCAGCAATGTATTTTGGTTCAGAAATTTATTGCTCGGGGGGTTGTTTTTATGGCTGATTTAGCAAAGCTTAATAAAAGCCAACTACAGGAGAGGTTGATTATATTAAATAGAAAATATGATGATTTCATTTCCATGAATCTAAAGCTGGATATGTCAAGAGGTAAACCCTGCTCAGAGCAATTGGATTTGTCTATGGGAATGCTTGAATTTCAGTCCGCTACGGATGAATTCAAGACTATCGAAGGCTTTGATGCAAGAAATTATGGAATGCCGGATGGTATTCCCGAGGCAAGGAAACTTTTTGCTCAAATGCTGGAAGTTAGCCCTGAGCAGATTATTCTCGGCGATAACTCGAGTCTGAGCATGATGTTTGATTGCATTTCTCGTGCCATGAATTTTGGTGTATACGACGGCAGCATGCCATGGGGCAAGCTACCCAAGGTCAGGTTTATTTGTCCAAGTCCCGGCTATGACAGGCATTTTGCTATTACTCAGCTATTCAATATTGAAATGATTGTGATTGACATGAAGAAAAACGGCCCGGACATGGATGCTGTTGAGAAACTTGTTGCAGAAGATGAATCAGTAAAGGGAATCTGGTGCATTCCTAAATACAGCAATCCGGAAGGGAACACATATTCGGATGAGGTTGTTGACAGACTTGCCGGAATGAAGACGGCAGCAAAGGATTTTAGGATATTTTGGGATAATGCTTATGTCGTTCATCACCTGACAGATTGCCCCGACCAGCTAAAAAACATGATTGAGGCCTGCAAAGCAGCCCAAAACCCAGATAGGGTATATGTTTTTGCATCGACCTCAAAGATTACATTTCCCGGTGCAGGTATTGCTATGATGGCAGCCAGTGAAAATAATATATGCAGAGCCAGAAAGTATTTGAGTATTAAGACAATTGGCCCCGATAAGCTCAATGAGTTAAGGCATGTCAGGTTTTTAAGGGATATGGATGGTATCAATAATCACATGAAAAAGCATGCTGCCATATTGAAGCCAAAGTTTGACATGGTTTTGGATCTGATGGAAGCAGAGCTTGGCGATAAAAATATTGCATATTGGAATAAACCAAAGGGTGGTTATTTTATCAGCTTCAATACAGTGCCCGGATGTGCGGCTGCTACTGTTAAAATGGCTGCTGATGCCGGTGTTGTCTTTACGCCGGCTGGCGCTACATTTCCTTACGGCAAGGATCCTAATGACAGAAACATCAGAATAGCGCCGACTTTGCCGCCTTTGAGTGAGCTGAAGACAGCGATGGAGCTGCTGTGTACCTGTGTGCAGATTGTAACGATAAAAAAACTACTGGCAAAATAAATTTGCAATACATTATAAAGAATAATATAATTTTCTTGTGCGTAACATCCTTCGGGGTGATACCATGTACAGTTAAAAGCTGTACATATATTCTCATATTTATAAGTATCTGGCGGGATTGTAATAATCCCGCACTTTTTTTGTGGTATTTTAGTTTGAAACGCAATGGCTTTATTTAGGCTAGTCCTTTATAATTTCTCTTAATTACTTTATAATGAAAATGTTAATCACGTTTTCCGGAGGTGCAATGAATTGAGAAGCAGATATGATAGTCCTTTAAATACAAGATATGCAAGCAGCCAGATGCAGGCCTTGTTTTCTCCAGACAAGAAGTTCAGAACCTGGAGGAGCTTGTGGATTGCTCTTGCAGAGGCTGAAAAAGAGTTAGGGCTTGATATTACAGATGATCAGATTAATGAATTGATAAGGTATAAAGATGATATCAATTATGAAACGGCAGAAAAGATTGAGAAGGAAGTACGCCACGATGTCATGTCTCATGTATATGCATATGGTGAACAATGCCCAAAAGCGAAGCCGATAATACATCTTGGGGCAACCTCCTGTTATGTGGGAGACAATACTGATATCATAATCATGAGGGAGGCTCTTGAACTAATCAGAACAAAGCTTGCCGCGGCCATTTCAAAGCTTTCTGATTTTGCGCTGAAATATAAAAGCATGCCTACGCTGGGTTTTACCCATTATCAGCCGGCACAGCTTGTTACGGTGGGGAAGAGGGCCAGCCTTTGGATTCAGGATCTGCTTATAGATCTGGAAGACCTGGAATATGTCTTATTTTCAATGAAGCTGCTTGGAAGTAAAGGAACCACCGGCACCCAGGCAAGCTTTATGAACTTATTTGACAATGATGGAGAAAAAGTTAAAAGGCTTGATGACCTGATAGCGGGGAAAATGGGCTTTGACAGCGTATATCCGGTATCTGGACAGACATATACAAGAAAGCAGGACTCAAGAGTATTGCATGTGTTATCCGGTATTGCACAAAGTGCAAGTAAATTCAGCTGTGATTTGAGATTACTACAAAGTATGAAGGAAATTGAAGAGCCCTTTGAAGAAAAACAAATAGGCTCATCAGCAATGGCTTATAAACGGAACCCTATGCGTTCTGAACGAATGGCCTCACTTGCCAGATATGTTATGGTTGATGCTCTCAATCCGGCTATTACTGCATCCTCGCAATGGTTTGAAAGAACCCTGGACGACTCCGCAAATAAACGCATAAGTGTACCCGAGGCATTTCTGGCAGCAGATGCCATATTGAATATTTACCTAAACATTTCAGAAGGATTGGTCGTATATCCCAAGGTCATCGAAAAGCATATTCTGGAGGAGCTGCCCTTCATGGCTACGGAGAATATTATGATGGAAGCTGTCAAAAGAGGCGGTGATAGACAGGAGCTCCACGAAAGGATAAGGATTCATTCTATGGAAGCAGGTAAGCAGGTCAAGCTTTATGGATTAGAAAATGATCTTGTCGAGCGCATTGCAGCAGATCCCTTGTTCGGACTCAGTAAGGATGAAATCACAAGTATGATGAATCCTTCAAATTATATCGGCCGCTCCGTGGAGCAGGTGGAAGAATTTATTGAAAATATTGTCCAACCAAGAATCAAGGATATTGATACGAAAAATATTCATGTTGAGCTAAGAGTATAGATTTTAGAAGTTAGAGGTTAGAAGCTTGAGG
>CAZQCL010000048.1:0-11673 GCA_964592435.1 uncultured Oscillospiraceae bacterium | reverse complement strand
TATCCTGATTGGTGGGGTAGTGAAATCCCTGCTTAATTTTCTGCAGGTTTTTCTTAAGATCCTTGGATACATTTTCTGAATCTTCTTTGCTTTTGTCACTTTTGTCTGGTTTTTCGTCTTCAGTCCCTGCGTCTGACTTGCCTGACATCATATCCTCCTGTTCATCTTCAAGCAATTCAAATCTTCGCCTGTTATCAGGTTCTTTATATATAATAATATTTTTAATTGCCGTAATAAAATTCATAAATCCGCACCTTTGAACTTTTTATATAAGGCTGTAACATTTGCAAAATGCCCTATCTATTGTCTCCAAAACAATAATTCTTAAACGCTCTGGCTGTAAATGACAATTTTTCTACAACAAAAGCGGACAGCTTAAACCGCTATCCGCCTTTGTCAAATTGCTATTCATGAACTCATATCATTTACTTTTCTATGTCTATTATTTACCTTCCTATGCCATCAGTTACTTTTCTATATCTATCCTGCTTACGCCTGATTTGACCGCTGCTTCTGCAACTGCTTTAGCAACGCTGTTTGCTACTCTCGGGTCAAAGGGAGCGGGAATTACATAATCCGCATTCAGCTCCTCATCAGAAATCAAATCCGCTATAGCTTGTGCTGCGGCAATCTTCATTTCATCATTGATATCGCTGGCTCTCACATCCAGAGTTCCTCTAAAAATGCCCGGAAAGGCAAGTACGTTGTTAATCTGATTGGGAAAATCCGATCGGCCTGTGCCGACCACGGCTGCGCCGACCTCCTTTGCAGCATCGGGCATAATCTCCGGCGTAGGATTCGCCATGGCAAAAATGATGGGATCCTTTGCCATGCTCTTCACCATTTCCTTATCCATCACGTTTTCAACAGATACACCGATAAACACGTCTGTACCAACGATAACATCCCTGAGGGTACCTTTCCTCTTGTGCAGGTTGGAGATCCTTGCCATCTCGGTTTTCTCGGCATTGAGATTATCTCTTCCTTCATATATAGCACCCTTCGTGTCGCAAAGAATGACCTTCTTCATTCCCATTGCCATCAACAGCTTGGTAATGGCAATACCTGCCGCTCCCGAACCGTTTACGACAACCTCAATACCACTGATATCCTTTTTTGTAAGCTTCAGCGCATTCAGCATGGCTGCCAGAACAACAACCGCAGTGCCGTGCTGATCATCATGAAAAATCGGGATATCGCATTCCGCCTTTAGACGCCTTTCTATTTCAAAGCATCTGGGTGCGGAGATATCCTCCAGGTTGATTCCGCCAAAGCTTCCGGACAAGAGCTTCATGGTCTGTACGATTTCGTCAACGCTCTTTGAACGTATGCAAAGGGGAAATGCATCCACATTGCCAAAGGTTTTAAATAACACGCATTTCCCTTCCATTACCGGCATTCCGGCTTCAGGCCCGATGTCCCCTAATCCCAGCACCGCCGAGCCATCCGTCACTACTGCTACAAGATTCCATCTTCTCGTAAGCTCATAAGAAAGATCGACATCATCTCGAATAGCCAGACAGGGCTCTGCAACGCCGGGCGTATAGGCCAGTGAAAGCTCCTGCTTATTTGTAACGGGTACTGCGCTGACAACTTCTATCTTTCCTTTCCATTCACCATGCAATTTTAATGATTCTTTTCTATAATCCATATATATTTCTCCCATCTGTAGATATAGCCGAACAGTAAAAGAATAGCAAACATTTCACGTAGAATCAAGCTGTTTACGACTAAGGCTTTTGTCCTCACAGGACTTCATTTAAAAGTCACCCTAATAGTCCCCCGTCAATAAAAGGAAGTCATATATGGGTTTTAGGCCCTTAAAGCCTTTTTTCAATGTCTCCGGAAGGTCCTTTGAAAATGCTAAGTCGAAATCCTTCTGCACACATTCGAAGAAGATATTCTTCCGATCAATCCACGATTTTAGCTGCTTCGGCTGATCGGGGTATTTGCTTCTTTTATACATGTCTCCCCCGATTACAAACTCATCTTGTGACTCATAGCATTGTAGTGCCTTTAAAAATGCAGGATGTTTCTTAATAATCATTTCTCTCATATGAGCCATCGAAGCCGCCTCCGCCTTATAGTAGCCGACTCCGTAGCTGGAACCTGTCTGGTCCAGTCCAAACCAAAAGCATGGCGACGTAGACATCTGAGATTTGTCCCTGAGAAATACAATCCACACATTATCTCTATAGAGCGTCTTATCCTTTGTAAAACGTGTGTCCCTGCGCACTCTGGAAATAAGCTTTGATGGGACGGTTATTATGCTTCCGTCAATTTCCTTCATTGTCGGCGCCAGTTCAACAATCAGTTCCATTGATGGGTTATATACATATTTTTTATAAACATCCTTATGGCTGTCGTACCATGCCTTGTCATTACGCATCCTGTTTTCGAAAAGAAACATTAATGCTTCCTTTGTATATCCGCTAAAACTCATGTAGCTTCCTCCGTGTCATAAATATATACTCAGATACAGTAGTGCCATTCTTAGTTTGTCCCATTATCATTCTGAACGCTCCCCATTATTCTGACGACGCTGTCTGTACCTAAATAGTCAATACAATTATATCAAACACAGCGAAAATTTACAGTTAATATGATTGCGATTTTCTGGAATTCATTATATTATGGATACGGAAACATTTGCTTTTATTTACAGTCTATTTGTAAATTATTAAAGGAGGTCGCGTTTATGATCTGTCCAAATTGCAAGAACTCATATTTACCCGGCCAGAAGTTTTGCAAGACATGCGGGACCAAGCTGGAAGGACTGGATTCCAATCAGACGAATACCGCATATGCCCCACAAACAGGCAATTACATGCCCACGAATCCTACATCTGCAGGGAATAGAATGCGCAAAGCCCATGAGGTTGAATACAAGGTGCACGGCGAGGATATACAGTTTGTGGAAATCATGCTGGATCCCGGCGAAACGATTATTGCTGAAGCAGGCGCTATGATGTACATGGACAGCGCAATTGTAATGGACACTATTTTTGGTGATGGCTCTGGTAAGGAAGGCAGTGACTTTATGGGCAAGCTTTTCTCCGCCGGTAAGCGCGTGATTACAGGAGAAAGTCTATTTATGACCTCCTTTACAAATACCGCAAGTGTAAAACGCTGCGCTTCTTTTGCCGCGCCTTATCCAGGAACGGTGGTACCCTTTGACCTGGGGGATTATGGTGGAATACTCATTTGTCAAAAGGACTCTTTCCTTTGTGCCGCAAAAGGCATTTCTATAGGAATCGCCTTTCAAAAGAAGATCGGAGTTGGACTTTTCGGCGGCGAAGGCTTCATAATGCAAAAGCTCGAGGGAGATGGCCTTGCTTTTATGCATGCCGGTGGAACGATCGTTAAGAAGGATCTGCAGCCCGGTGAAACATTGATGCTCGATACAGGCTGTCTGGTTGCCATGACGGGAAGCATAAACTACGATATAAAGTTTGCAGGCAACATTAAAACTGCGCTATTCGGCGGCGAAGGCCTGGCTCTTGCAACATTGACCGGTCCCGGCACAGTTTGGCTCCAGTCCTTGCCCTTCTCCCGACTTGCAGATAGGATATTCTCAGCAGGCAAGGGGAAGAACCGCGAAGAAGGCAGTGTCCTCGGCAATATCGGTATCGGGAGCTTTTTTGGAGGGAACAGCTGAGCTATTAATGAAACAGCTGAATTTTTTGAGAAAACTCCTTAATCATTCGGTGGGGCTGGCTAGACAGGAAACATTTCTGTACGCTGGCCTGCCGAAAATATCCTTAGCTACTGTTCACAGCTTTCTTTAATATCCCACGGAAGGATCGACAATATTTTTAAGCCTTTCACCACGCATGTATGCTTCAAGATTGTCGGCGCTAATTTGTACAATCCTGTCAAATGTAGCCTGTAGGCTGAATCCTCCCGAGATATGCGGTGTAATGATGGCGTTTTTTATTCTCCATAAACGATGATCCTTTGGAAGCGGTTCAGGATTGGTCACATCAAGGGCAGCCCCTGAAATCAGGCCGTTTTCGAGGGCATCACATAGAGCATCAGTGTCCACTGCATTTCCTCGGCCCACATTAATTAAAACGGCATTTTTTCTCATTAGCTTTAGTGTATTTGTGTTGATAACACTATTGGTAAGACTGGTACCCGGCAAGCTCAAAGCGACAATATCAGCTCGCGGCAGCAGCATCTCAAGCTGGTCCATAAAGTGGAGCTCGTCCAGGTAATCAGGCTTAACCGCATTTTTCCGTCTGATTCCTATGGTGTATGCCCCAAGCGCCTTCAATCTTTGAGCAAATTCGCCCCCAATGTCACCTAAGCCAATCACAAGAGCAGTAGAATTATAGATAGATTGAACCCTTCCCGAATAGGACCAATCCGCTTGCGACTGCTTATCCCTGTATAAATGAAGATTTTTAAACATCCCTAAAAGAACGGCAAGCATATATTCAGAAATGGCAAGTCCATATGCTCCCGATGCATTTGTCAGCACCACACCCCTCGGAAGCATATTATCCTTTGCAAACTGGCCGATACCGGCACTTTGCAGCTGCAACCATTCCAAGCTTTCCGATTCCTTTATTCTTGCAGGCGGATTCCCAATGATAACATTTGCCTTAAGAAGAAGAGAATCGTCAACTGTCCCGGCATCAGCATAAACAAAATTCGCCAAAGGGGCTTTCTCCTCCAAAAGCCGCTTATGTTCTTCCTTTACCGGAAGCAATACAAGTATTTTTTTCATCTTTATCTCCTATTATTCATTGTTTGACTTCCACCGCACAAGCTCTACAAAGCCTTAATAACGGAGGCTCCGATTATCGTCTTCAATTATAGCTTACCTACATACCCAGTTCAACCTTGCGGCTGACAACACCCGGTATAATCCCACCGCTAGAAAACAATATGCGACGAATAAATACATACCGAATAAAATAAACAACTTTGAGAAAAGTATACAAATAAAGAATGTAAAATACAAGTTAATTTGTTTGTTAACCAATTGACAAAGTATATTATTATTGTTAAATTATTAACAAATGCTGGTATTTAGGATCAAGGCTAAGGACAAGACAAGGAGGATTACTATGGGATACAAAAAGAACTACGAAATTGTAGATAGTGTAGAAAAACTTAGAAAAGCTCTTGTTCGTGTGCAGGATGCGCAGCAGCTCTTCTCGTCATATACACAGGAGCAGGTAGACCGTATATTCCTGGCTGCCGCTTCGGCTGCAAACAAAATGAGGATTCCTCTGGCAAAAATGGCAGTTGAAGAAACAGGCATGGGTATAGTTGAAGATAAGGTTATCAAAAATCACTTTGCTTCGGAATATATCTACAACGCATATAAGGGCACCAAAACCTGTGGCGTTATTGCAGAAGACAAGGCCTTCGGCACTAAGACAATTGCAGAGCCGGTTGGCGTTATTGCTGCTGTTATTCCTACAACAAATCCCACCTCAACAGCGATATTCAAGGCTCTGATTGCACTCAAGACACGTAACGGTATTGTTTTTAGTCCTCACCCCAGAGCAAAGAAATGTACAATCGATTCCGCCAAGGTTGTCCTTGAAGCGGCTGTCGCTGCAGGAGCTCCGGAAGACATCATCGCCTGGATTGATATCCCCAGCTTGGAGATGACAAATTTCATTATGAAGGAGGCTGACATTATTCTCGCAACAGGCGGACCAGGTATGGTGAATGCAGCCTATTCAAGCGGAAAGCCTGCAATAGGCGTCGGCCCCGGCAATACACCGGCCATTATCGACGGATCTGCCGACATTGTTTTGGCAGTGAACTCTATTATCCATTCCAAGACTTTTGACAATGGTATAATATGCGCATCAGAGCAGTCGGTAATTGTTATGGATAAAATCTATAACAAGGTTAAAAAGGAATTTGTAGACAGAGGCTGCTACATTCTTAATGCGGAAGAGATAGAAAAGGTCAGAAAAGCAATCCTCATTAATGGCGCTCTGAACTCTAAAATTGTCGGCCAAAGCACAAACACCATCGCTTCTCTCGCGGATATAGCCCTGCCTGAAATAGCCAAGATACTTATAGGCGAAGTGGAAAGTGTAGACTTTTCGGAAGCCTTTGCCCATGAAAAGCTCTCCCCCCTTCTTGCGATGTATCGCGCAAAGGATTTCCAGGATGCGCTTGAAAAAGCCGAACACCTGCTTTTCGATGGAGGCTATGGACACACTGCATCAATATACCTTAATGAGATTACCGAAAGAGCTAAATTGGATGAATTTTCAGAACGGATGAAGGCATGCCGCATTCTTGTCAACACGCCATCCTCTCAGGGCGGGATCGGAGATATGTACAACTTTAAGCTAACACCATCTCTAACCCTTGGCTGCGGTACCTGGGGCGGCAACTCCGTCAGCGAGAATGTCGGCGTTAAGCACCTTCTTAATATCAAAACTGTCGCCGAAAGGAGAGAGAATATGCTTTGGTTCAGGGCTCCAGAAAAAGTATATATCAAAAAGGGCTGCCTGCCGGTCGCTCTTGATGAGCTAAAGGCTGTCCTTGGCAAGAAAAAAGCCTTTATCGTAACAGACAGCTTCCTCTACAAAAACGGCTATACTAAACCGATTACGGGCAAACTTGATGAGCTTGGAATCACTCACACCACCTTCTATAGTGTTGAGCCTGACCCAACACTGGCTAGTGCAAAGGAAGGCGCAGAACAGATGAGATTATTTGAGCCGGATACAATCATAGCTATCGGGGGCGGTTCTGCAATGGACGCAGCCAAGATTATGTGGGTATTGTATGAGCATCCCGAAGCGGACTTTATGGATATGGCAATGCGTTTCGTAGATATTCGTAAGAGGGTCTACGATTTCCCGAGAATGGGCGAAAAGGCATATTTCATTGCTATACCTACTACTGCCGGCACAGGCTCGGAGGTTACTCCCTTTGCCGTTATTACTGATGAGAGAAGCGGCGTAAAGTATCCACTGGCTGATTATGAGCTTATGCCTAATATGGCTATTGTAGATGCAGATTTGATGATGAACGCACCAAAGAGCCTGACAGCCGCATCCGGTATTGACGTTGTCACTCATGCGATGGAGGCTTATGCCTCGATGATGGCAACTGATTATTCAGACAGCATGGCTCTGGGCTCCTTGAAGATAGTTTTTGAATATCTGCCTCGCGCCTATGATAATGGTCCAAATGACCCGATTGCCCGCGAAAAGATGGCAAACGCTGCAACTATGGCCGGTATTGCATTCGCCAATGCCTTCCTCGGTGTCTGTCACTCGATGGCGCATAAACTGGGTGCCTTCCATCACCTGCCCCATGGCGTTGCCAATGCATTGATGATTGACGAGGTTATCCGTTTTAATGCTTCTGAAACTCCTGTGAAGATGGGCACCTTCCCTCAGTACGATCATCCCCACACTCTTGCCCGCTATGCACAGATTGCCGACCATCTGGGTATCAAGGGCAAAAACGATAAAGAGAAGCTCGGGAATCTTATTAAGGCACTTGATGAGTTGAAGGAAAAGATTGGCATAAAAAGGACAATCAAAGACTATGGCATTGACGAGAAAGACTTCCTTGACCGCTTGGAAGACATGACAGAACAGGCCTTCGACGATCAATGTACGGGTGCGAATCCCCGCTATCCATTGATGAGCGAAATAAAGCAAATGTATCTGAATGCCTATTATGGTAAATAAGGAGGATAATACTATGAAACTAGACAAAGTCATTGCTGTTAGGCCAACCAAAACCGTTTATCGTGACGGCGATAAAGCAATCAAGCTGTTTATTGAGGGCTATTCCAAGTCCGATATCCTTAATGAGGCGCTCAATCAGGCTCGCGTTGAGGAAACAGGCTTGAACATACCAAAAATTATTGAGGTAACGAGGATTGAGGGCAGATGGGCAATCATATCCGAGTTCATTGAGGGCAATACCCTGGCAGAGCTCATGGAACAGAACCCTGATAAGCTTGATGAATATCTGGAGCTCTTTGTGGATTTGCAGATGGATGTGTTCTCCAGAAGAGCTCCCCTCCTGAATAAGATACAGGATAAAATGCATCGCAAAATCAGAGAAACGAATTTGGATGCAACCACTCGTTATGATCTGCATACGCGCCTTCAGGGAATGCCTGTGCATGACAAGGTCTGCCACGGCGACTTTAATCCCAGCAATATTATTATATCCAATGGTGGAATCCCCTTTATTCTTGACTGGTCCCATGCAACGCAGGGCAATGCTTCAGCCGATGTGGCAAGGACTTACCTCCTTTTTAGCCTCGCCGGCGATACCGAATTGGCGGATAAATACATGAATATGTTTTGCGTAAAGAGTGATACGGCCAAACAGTATATACAAAAATGGCTACCTATAGTTGCAGCTTCCCAGTCGGTAAAGGGCAAGCACGAAGAGCGTGAGTTCCTGCTTTCATGGGTAAATGTTGTAGATTATGAATAAAACATTTTAATATTTTTGTTTGCTTGCAGAATAAGCGGGTAACAATATAATACAACCATAGGTTGTCCAGAAGCTATTCGAAGTATTATTATGACAGCAAAAGACGAAAAAGGAAGAGCAGGATAGGCAATTAAAGAAATAACAGTCGAAGCAACCAAAGAAAAACTAGTCGAGGCAACTGAATTAAATTAATCGCAGCAGCTAAGATAAGTCTATTCGAAGCAACTGAGGTAAGTATAATTGAAGCAACTGGAGTAAAAGTAACTGTTCCCCCGAAACAACCTCGTTGACTGCTCCATGAGAGCGGGGTAAACGACCGGATCAATGGGTAAGAATGTCCGGTCGTTTTACTTTAATGCTACTATAGGTACACTCATTGGCGTACAGCGGGAATACGGCTTTGTCTGCCGGATCTGGTATCTTCCCCTGCCCCAATATATGCTATTCTGGAGTGCCCCTGACCTATTAAATGTTTAACAGCCATGTAAGCGCCTCTTTGGAATCACTGCTTACAGTACTAAAATTAGCAGATTCATCATACTGTCCTATTAGCACTACGGGACAATATAGTTTTTCAAGCTCTTTCATTACCTGAGGTTTAAATTCTATTGAAGTAAATTGCGTTTACCACTTCCGAGATGGATATCACTGTTTCATAACCGGCGAGTTAGAAATGCTTAATTAACGTGTAATTGAGATTTATCGGGTCTCCCACTTCTCCGATAATAAGTTCATAACTCTATAACACCTTCGACAAAAATTCTCTGCTCCTGGGGTTTTGGGGATTTGCGAAGAATTCCTCCGGCGTGTTTTCTTCGAGAACCAGACCCTCATCCATGAATAAGACTCTGGTAGCCACTTCTTTGGCAAAGCCCATTTCATGGGTCACGATGACCATAGTCATTCCCTCGTCCGCAAGCTGCCTTATCAAATCCAGCACTTCCCCGACCATTTCGGGATCCAGTGCCGACGTAGGCTCGTCGAAGAGCATCACCTTTGGGTTCATCGCCAGCGCACGAATAATTGCTATTCTTTGCTTCTGGCCGCCCGAAAGAGTGGAAGGAAAGACGTCGGCTTTATCCTCAAGGCCGATTCTCTTCAATAAACGCATTGCATTTTCCCTTACGTCCTGCTTTATCTTTTCTTCACTTGTGTGAATCTCATGAAGCGGCTTTTTTCCCACACTAAATATATTCCTTACTTTAACAAGGAAATTCTTAAGCCGCATTCTCCGAAGATCATGAATCCCAATATGTAAGGGTGCCAGCATGATATTTTGAATAACTGTTTTATTGTTAAACAGGTTGAATTGCTGAAAAACCATCCCCATATGGCGACGATGAATATTTATGTCAACATTCATATCAGCAATATCAACACCACCGAATATAACAGAACCGCTTGTAGGGTCCTCCATGCAGTTCAGGCAGCGCAGAAAGGTGCTTTTGCCGCTTCCGGAAGGACCTACGATAGCGACCTTTTCTCCCTCGCGGATGGTGGTGGTAATCCCCTTAAGTGCTTCAAGGGTGCCATATGTCTTTTTTAGATCAATTACGTCTATCACTTTTTCGCAGACTCCTTTCCATTACTTTTATAAGGAAAGCAATCGCCATAACCAGGACAATATAAATGACTGCCATAGCAAGGTATGGAACCATAAACTCATAGCTGTTTGTGCCAATGTAGCTAAATGCCACATAGAGGTCCGCTGCGCCCACAAAGCTCACAACTGATGTTTCCTTAATCAAGGCTATGAACTCATTGCCGAGTGTGGGGAGAATGTTCTTGACTGCCTGGGGCACGACCACCTTCATCATCGATACGCCAAAGCTCAGCCCAACGGCGCGTGCGGCTTCCATCTGCCCCGAATCGACGGACATGATTCCTGCCCGCATAATTTCCGAAATGTATGCGCCGCTGTTCAGCCCGAAAACCAGAACGCAAACATTCAGCGCCGGCAGATTGATGCCGAGCAGCGGAAAAACTACATAATATGCTACCAGAAGCTGCACGACAATTGGCGTGCCTCTGAACAAGCCCACATAAAATCTACAGATTTTATCGAGTATCCTGGGTAGTCTTTTATATTTGGGAATCACTTCTATAACCGCTATTATCGTTCCGATAACAATGCCTATCAATAGTCCGGTAACAGCTATGTATGCTGTGTTTCGCAGACCTAGCAGAACTCTCTTGTAGCCATCTCTTTCGATGAAGATTTCCCAAAATTTTAGCAGCTTCTTGTCAAAATTTCCCATTATGCTTCCTTAAGCTTTAGTCTATAGCTCTTCCTTTAGTGTCTATAATTATCCCTGTCTATAGTTCTCCCTCGAGCCCGATTATTCCTTTAGTTCAGCTCGTTAATTGCCTTCACGATGCTATGTGCAGGTGCTTCATCAATAATGACATAGTCAATATTGCCGTTGAGCATATCCTGAACGGCAAGGGAACCTGACTTATATCCTACGCACTGAGCGGCGAATCCTTCAAAGCCCCAGTCCGGATCTCCTTCTACATAGAACTGGCCGGTGGTACCTGTCTGAACGCCGATTTTCTTGTCGCTTGAGAGTCCGGCAAGTATTGCTGCTACTTCATCTGCTGTTGTACAGTCGTCGAAGGTCTTATCGGAGCTCTTGGCAATAACCATCTGAGCTGCGTTATAGTATTTATCCGAGAATGTAACATATTCTTTTCTGTCTTCCTTTATCGTAAGACCCGCCATTGCAATGTCAGCCTTGCTTTGGCCCACGGACAGACAAACCGCCTCAAATTCCATATTGCTGATTACAAGCTCTTTCCCAAGCTCCTCGGCAAGAAGTGCGGCGATTTCCATGTCAATGCCAAGATACTGATCTCCCGCCATGTATTCAAAGGGTTCAAAGCCGGCATTGGTAGCAACTACAAACTGATCCTTGGAGCTGTCAAGCTCAGCTGATGCGACCGGCTCGGGCGTTCCGTCGCCGAAGTAATTGTTTGTGATTGCATCAAATGTGCCGTCCGATTGTATCTTTGCGATGAATTCATTCACCTTTGTGAGAAGCTCCGGCTGATTTTTGTCTACGCCGAAAGCATATTCTTCTTCCGTAAGAGGGATATCAATTACCTTTACGGCTTCCTTTTGTGCGCCACAGCCTGCCAGTGCAAAACAGCTAAGCGTCAGAACTGCCAAAGCAAGTATTGATGTAACAATCTTTTTCATAATAATTCTCCTCGATAATATAGTCT
>CAZQCL010000047.1:0-11842 GCA_964592435.1 uncultured Oscillospiraceae bacterium | reverse complement strand
GCACTACTCATAATTTCAACTTTAGGACGGAATAATGCTCAAAAAGGCGTATATTATAGACGACCGGCTATAAAACAAGGCGTATTTCCAAAAATATAGTCCTAAACTTGCAAAAGTGAGTAGTGCGGTCTGCTTTTAGCATCCATGCCAGCGCATCTTGCTCCAAAGCCGCTAATAAGTGTTAGGAAAAGCTTCGTGATACACCCGGAGAAAACAAAAGAAGGCAGTGAAATATACACGATGTACATTTCACAGCTTTTTATTGGAAAAATGCTTACATCGCAAAAAGCATACTAAAATAATATATTGACAACGATATAGAATAGTATTATTATTTACACATCATATAAAACATATAAAACATATATGTGATATAGACGATATTTTGATTATACAAGGCTATTGCGATGTAACATCGCAAAATGCCCTATACAGGAGGCAATATTATGGCGAAAATTTATAAGAGCCTGACGGAGCTTATCGGGAAGACACCTTTACTGGAGCTTGCGAATTATGGAAGGGCGCAGAATATGAAGGCGACTATTGTTGCAAAGCTTGAGTATCTTAATCCGGCTGGAAGCGTCAAGGACAGGATCGCAAAGGCGATGGTGGACGATGCCGAAGCAAGGGGCTTACTGAAAGCGGATTCCGTCATCATCGAGCCGACCAGCGGCAATACCGGTATAGGCCTTGCATCGGTTGCAGCGGCAAGAGGCTACAGGATTATCATTACAATGCCTGAAACAATGAGCTTAGAGCGCAGAAATCTTTTGAAGGCATACGGTGCCGAGCTTATATTGACTGAGGGTTCGAAGGGCATGAAGGGTGCCATCGAAAAGGCTGATGAGCTTGCAAAGGAAATACCAAATGCTTTTATACCGGGGCAATTTGTGAATCCTGCCAATCCAGCGGTTCATAAGGCAACGACCGGACCTGAGATATGGGATGATACAGATGGTAAGGTTGACTTCTTTGTGTCTGGTGTCGGTACGGGAGGCACCATAACCGGAACGGGAGAATTCCTCAAGTCGAGGAAGCGGAACATAAAGATCATAGCTGTTGAGCCATCGGATTCTCCGGTGCTGTCGGAAGGCAAGGCCGGACCGCACAAAATACAGGGTATTGGAGCAGGCTTTGTGCCTGAAGTGTTGAATACTGCTATTTATGATGAGATTATAAGGGTGAAAACCGAGGATGCTTATGGGACTGTAAGGGAGCTATCAAAGACAGAGGGCCTGCTTGTGGGGGTTTCATCGGGTGCTGCATTGTGGGCGGCATCACAAATCGCTAAGCGCCCGGAGAACGTGGGGAAAACCGTTGCTGTGCTTCTGCCTGATGGTGGTGAAAGATATTTGTCCACACCACTTTTTACAGAGTAAGAAATATAGTATAATCTTTACCATGCAGGCTGAACGCAGATATGCCGAATAATGCAGGTGGAATGTAGAAATAAGGCACCATCATTTTCGGGATATCTGGTATAGAAACAAGGTGAGAATTGAAATTATGAAAGAGGGGATAGAATGGCTAAGGATAGGAAATTGAGATTTGAAACATTGCAGCTTCATGTGGGGCAGGAGAAACCCGATTCCGCAACTGGTGCGAGGGCTGTACCGATTTATCAGACGACCTCCTATGTCTTTGAAAATTGCGCACAGGCTAAAGGCCGCTTCGATCTTACTGAGGCAGGCAATATATATTCACGCATGTCGAACCCGACGTCGGATGTTTTTGAGAAGAGAATTGCAGCTCTGGAAGGCGGGATTGCTGCTCTTGCAACCTCCAGCGGCGCCGCTGCGGTGGCCTATGCTATTCAGAATATAGCCCATGCGGGCGACCATATTGTTTCGGCCAACACCATATATGGCGGAACCTACAACCTGTTTGCGCATACATTGAAGGATTTCGGAATTGATGTGACATTTGTGAACGCGGACATAGAGGGAAGCTTTGAAGCGGCGATTAAGCCCAACACAAAGGCTATCTTCATTGAAAGCCTCGGCAACCCCAATTCCAGCATCATCGATATAGACAAGACAGCTGAAATAGCGCACAGGCATGGCATCCCGCTCATTATTGACAATACCTTCGCAACGCCCTATCTTCTTCGCCCTATTGAGCATGGCGCCGATATCGTTATACATTCGGCTACCAAGTTCATAGGCGGCCATGGAACCTCCATAGGCGGCGTCATTATTGACAGCGGCAAATTCGATTGGGCGGCATCAGGCAGATTCCCCTCTTTGACAGAGCCCAATCCCAGCTATCACGGAGTGCGGTTTACCGAAGCCGCCGGCGCTGCGGCATATATAACAAAGGTCAGGACAACTCTTATGAGAGATACCGGCGCGGCACTCAGCCCATTTCATTCGTTTATGTTTTTACAGGGGCTTGAGACACTTTCTTTGCGCGTTGAGCGCCATGTGGAAAATACGGTTAAGATCATTGACTACCTGAAGAATCATCCGAAGGTGGAACGTGTTAACCACCCGTCGCTTCCTGACAGCCCCTACAATGAGCTGTATAGGAAGTATTTTCCCAAGGGGGCGGGCTCCATATTTACATTTGAGATAAAGGGCGGCGAGCAGGAGGCAAAGGCCTTCATTGATAAGCTTGAAATTTTCTCGCTGCTTGCAAATGTTGCAGACGTGAAATCCCTCGTCATACATCCGGCCAGCACGACCCACTCCCAGATGAACGAGCAGGAGCTGCTTGCTTCGGGCATCAGGAAGAACACGATTCGCTTGTCTATAGGGACAGAGCACATAGACGATTTAATCTACGACCTGGAGCAGGCGCTTTAGCAGCCCCATAAAGGTAATCAGACATCCGGAAAATTTAGTGAAAACGCAAACCGGAAATGTGCAGCGAAAAATCTGGAGTGCAAAATGATTAGAATCGCCAAACTAAAAGTACCATTGACCTACGATGATGAAATGCTCAGGAGCATTATCGCAAAGAGGCTGGGCATAGAGCCCGGCCTCTTAGCGCTTATTGATATTGTAAAACGCGCTGTTAATGCAAGTGATAAGCGTGATATTTATTTTGATATGGAACTTGATGTATCTGTTTCCAGGAATGAGGATGAAATCCTTACGCGCAACAAGAGAAGGCATGTCACGAAAGCCCCGGAGCTTTTCTATAATGTTCCAGATGCAAAAAAACTTGAAAAGCGTCCAATAGTAGTAGGCTGCGGGCCTGCCGGTATGTTCGCCGCGCTTATTCTCGCACAGGCAGGAGCAGATCCTGTTCTGCTGGAGCGCGGTCTCGATGTGGACAGGCGCACAGAAAGAGTTTTAAAATTCTGGGAAACCGGGATTCTTGACACCGACTCCAATGTACAGTTCGGAGAAGGGGGAGCGGGGGCATTTTCTGACGGTAAGCTGAAGACCGGACTCAGGGATGCCCGCAAAATGAAGGTGCTCAGAGAATTTGTAGAGGCAGGAGCACCGGAGGAAATCATGTATCTGAGCAAGCCCCATATCGGTACCGATAGACTGGCTACAGCCGTGAAGAAAATCAGGGGAAAGACCATAAGCCTGGGCGGAGAGATTCACTTTGGTGCGACCGTAACAAAAATAATCCATCAGAACGGGGCTGCGTCGGCAGTACGGTATTTGATAGACGGGAAAACCTTTGAACGCTACACGGACAATATCATACTGGCCATAGGGCATAGTGCCCGGGATACCTTTGAAAGCCTGATAGCCGACGGGGTATATATTGAACAGAAGCCATTTTCTGTGGGTGTAAGGATAGAGCATCCCCAGGAGCTAATCAATAAAATACAATATGGAGATTTTGCGGGACATCCACTGCTGGGTGCGGCCGATTACAGAATGGTAGTGCATTTGCCTAACGGAAGAAATGTCTATACCTTCTGCATGTGTCCGGGAGGGACGGTAGTTGCGGCGACCTCCGAAGAGAACAGACTTTTGACAAATGGGATGAGCCAATATGCCCGTGACGGCAGTAATGCCAATACCGCGCTTTTGGTAACTGTTAACAGCAGAGATCTGGGAAGTGAGGATCCTCTTGCAGGTGTTGCATATCAACGCAGGATAGAGGAGGCCGCATTTATGGCGGGAGGGGGAGGATACAGGGCACCGGTGCAAAGGCTCGAGGATTTCATTAATAAGCGGGAGACAAGAGCTTTTGGATATGTGCAGCCCACATATAGGCCCAGAACCGGGTTTGCGGCAGTGGATTCCTATTTGCCTGGAATTATCGCAGACTCGCTGCGGCAAAGCATACCTGAGATGGAAGCATGGATGCCCGGCTTTGCTTATCCGGATGCGCTGCTGACCGGGGCGGAGACCCGCAGCTCTTCACCTGTACGCATTACAAGAGGAGAGAGTCTGGAGGCTATCGGCATCAAAGGCTTATACCCCTGCGGAGAAGGAGCAGGCTATGGGGGAGGAATCATTTCCGCTGCCGTGGATGGAATTCTCTGCGCGGAGCAGGTCCTCGGCGGCTAAAGGCACCCGGGGTTTTATACATGCCCGTGCCCCTAAAGGAAGGTGATGGTTATGGAAGCTACAAATTTGAATAACTGCTTTGGTTGCGGAAAGGATAATCCAATCGGATTGCAGCTGGAAAACAGTTATGCCGGCGAGAAATCACACATTGAATTTGAAGTAAGACCTCCCTATTGCGGATATCCCGGGCTCATGCATGGTGGCGTAACAGGTGTTCTCTTTGACGAAGTCATGTTTTATGCCATTGCTAGACTAGATATCGAGACTGTTACATTGAAC
Source organism: uncultured Oscillospiraceae bacterium (assembly GCA_964592435.1). Lineage (GTDB taxonomy): Bacteria > Bacillota > Clostridia > Acetivibrionales > DTU013 > JAAYBT01. Next base: position 7,085 of record CAZQCL010000047.1, on the reverse strand, counting down.
ATGAATATTGACTATGTTGGACCTGCTTTGGAAGGACATTTACTTATTTGCGAGGCGGAAATTGAAAATTGTGATGGGCGAAAGATTGATGTTGCCGCACAAATAAACGATGCTGCCACGGGAAAGCCCATAGCCAAAGCCAAAGGGAGGTTTCTGGAGGTAGATTTGAAAAGAGTGTTGACTGGATAGCCCCCAATATAATAATCTATAAATGGTGAAATAGCATTACGAATAATAAAATTGAAGACAGGAGTGTCCGGCATGAAAAGAAAACTATTGAACCTTAGGTTCGCTAAAACGACCGTGTTTAGAACGATCATGTATTTGCTGATTACGGCTGTGTTCCTCTCGCTTTTTTCAATTCCGGTCTTTGCAGAGTACAAGGATTTATTGGTAGTGCAAATTGAGAACCCTATGATGACGGTAAACGGCGTGAGCAAGGAAATTGACCCGGGAAGAGGCACTGTGCCTATGATAATCAACAATAGAACACTGCTGCCTATCCGCTCCCTGATAGAGGAAATGGGTGGTACAGTGGGATGGGATCAGGGCGAAAGAAGAGTCGACATAAAGCTTGGCACGATTGACATAAAGCTATGGATTGATGACAAAACCGCTCTGGTAAATGATAAGAAGGTCGGAATGGATGTGCCCCCACAGATTATTAATAACAGGACATGGTGCCGGTAAGGCTTGTTATCGAGAACCTGGGCGCTGATGTGGAATGGATACAGCCCACAAGAGAGGTAAAAATCAGCTACAATAAAGTGGTGCCTGCTAAAGCAGATGATGCAACAGGAGGTACAGACAAACCGGGTAATATATATGCTACGCCAAGGCAGCCCTTGTTTTACATAGAGGATTCCTTCGAGCTTTTGAGCGGAAATGTTGGTAAGGTAACCTTCGTGCGGGATGATAGGCAGATACTGGGACCGCACACAGGATTCAGGCTTTACTTTACTAACGACGACGGTAATCCTGATATTTATGAATTCATAGAGGACGGATTCAGCTACTCGGAATTGATAGGTAAAACGGTGGACATCAGCGTAACCTGTGTAAATAATACAGCTGAGAGCAGCCCCTTCAACATGAGGTTTGCCATGCTGGGTAAAGTGAGCGGCGATACGATGTGGTCGGAGCGTCAAACGGACGATCTTATGGGAGCTCCATGCTGGTATGGCTTATCATGGTATCCTGTAGCCGGGGCAACAAGCTATAAGGTCTATGTTACCAAGAGCATATCCGATTATCTTAAATTTGTTAATAACTATGACCTGTCCGGCTTTAGCAGTATGATTACATCTGATACATATTTCAGTACAAAATTAAGCACCGGATTACCAAATGATCTGGTCAATGCATCCTGGGCAGAAGAAAGATATGTTGTAATATATCCATTAAATGCGGACGGTGAGATGGGTCTCTTCCCAAGGCATTATAAAATACCAATGACCGGCATCTCCACAAAGCCGGCGAATTAGGCAGGGATGGCCCATCTTTCTTTAGCTTTTCCTTTGCTTTTTCAGGTCTGACTCCAAGCTATTGTATTGGAGTCAGGCTTAGTTTCTTATCCCTCTACCTGGCCAGCTCCCCGATATAGGGCAAATGCCTGTACTCCTGGTTATGGTCAAGGCCATAACCAATAAGGTATATATCCGGCACTTCAAAGCCCACATATTCCAAGGGTATATTCATAAGCCTCTTTCTGGGGTTGTCAAGAAGGGTACAAATCTTAATGCTGGCAGGTTTTCTTGCTTCTAAATTCTGTACCAGGTATCCCATGGTAAGGCCTGTGTTTATTATATCCTCTACAAAAAGCACATGCCTTCCGTTGATATTAATATCCAAATCCTTGTCAATGCGGACAATCCCTGTATTATTAGTCACTCCATGGTAGACGCTGATGGACATAAAATCAATATTTATAGGGAAATCAAGGGTTCTGGTTAAGTCAGCTATAAAATACATGGTGCTCTTCAAAACACTTACAAGTACAGGATGCTTATCTGCGTAGTCCCGGCTTATTTGCTCTCCCAGCTCCTTAACCCTCTTTTCAATTTGCTCCTCAGAAAAAACAACACGCTTAATCTGCGTTAAATTCATTTATTTCATCCTTTCCGCTAAAGCCAAATCGTTCAAGGAGAGAGTAGAAATCTTTTTTGTAGACGATATTTATGTTTATGTTTGGGTAGAGCTCTCTGACAAGCTTCACCTTTTTATTTTTGGTGGTCACATATTTTTGATCCATGGTAGTAATTTCAATATAAGTATCAAATTTGGGCAGATAAAAATCAGGGCTGATGGCCATAGTTACATTACCCTCGGCGTCCCATTTCACGGGAAAGGTATTGGGCTCGTACTGCCAGGCTATGGCGTACATGTCGAGTATATTAGCAAATTCTTCTTCGGCAGGATGCTTAAATGTGGGCTTGCTCTCGGGAAATCTTTTAATCGCATCGTTTTCGGTGCTAATAGATTTACTGAACTTCAAGCTCTCCTTAAGGCTGATATTAAAGGCAATAAGCTCAACGCAATGCTCAATAGACATATTATCTGTATTAAGGATAATATCGTAGAGATGGGTATCTTCCCAATCAAGTCCATAGAGAGTAGAAATGAACCTCTTATGACGCCTATCACTTTGCTTGAGGAGTTTCGCCGCTTCTGCTGCCTGCAGGCCATACTTCTTTGAGAAGACTTCAAACCTCGTATCGTCGGAAGCCGTGACCCTTATATTAATGGCATCGGGATGATTGGTAAAAATAATTTGACTTCCCATTCCCAGTATTACGCAGGAGCCCTTTGATGCTTCCTCTAAAAGCTTGGTTTGCATATGTTCTTTAAAGGTTGCTCCGCCTTTAGCCGTTTTCAAGTAGAACTTGGGGCTTTGCTCAAGCATATTCAACTCATAAGGAGTGGCTATGTCTAAAAATTGCTTAGCAATAAAGGCCTTTCTTGTTATGAGAGGCATTTTAAGCTTTTCAGATAGCTGCTCTGCAATCTCGCGTCCTAAGCTGCCACTCTGCCTGGAAATTGTTATGATTGTCACTAAATCACGCTCCCTTTAGTTCCCCTAGCTAATATACCATAAACAGGACAAAATCTAAACAAGCTGATGCTAATAAAAAGAATGTACAAAAATAAATGCATAATAGATTAATAGACAGAAAATTAGAGTTAGTGGGGCATATTTTTCGATAATGCCGTTTTTTCGGCATTGCAAATATTTTAATTTGTGGGTATACTTATGTCAAGCTCTAGGGAATACCTAAAGGAAATTACTAGAATCGTAAGAGCCGCTGTATCTAAAGATACGGAAAGATGTGTAGATGGATAGTTTTAAAAAGAGTATTGTCTACTATGTCAGAAAGCTAAATATGGAAATCTGGTTATGATGAAAGCAATGAAGTCTTGAAAGAGAGAAATCTTGGAAGAGAAGGAATTGTGGGAAGAGTAGTTAGGTTGAGAGATTTGGTCGGAATGATGAAAGAGCATCAGCAAAAGGGCGACACGAATAGTAGTGGAATGATAAAGATTCGCTAGAGCTTTCTATATTTAGGGGTTTGTATTTCAGGTAAGGATAAGAGCCTCCGTCTTGGGAGGCTTTTATCTACCCTTCCATCAAAACATGCCGGGAATCCAAAAGGCCAATCCAATACCAAGAGCAAAGGATGCTGTATTTGCCGCCAACGCATATACAGTTGGTTTCCAGCCGGGAACCCTTTTAAAGCTGTACTTCTTCAGATACCAGTTATAAAGAACCGCTTCAGTAATGAATACCGCGATTTCAAAAAGGACATAGAATATTGCAAATGCCATCGCTCCAGATTTGTAATTGATAGCATTAAGAGCGACGTTCAGCGCAATCTGCGTTATAAGGTTAACCAGCATGATGAAGCGGATCTGCTTTCTTTCGCTACCAGCTTGTGGTATTCGGTGTTACGTGGTGAGCGTGGCCGATACGAGGCTTGAGGGTTGTGTTGTCCGCAAGGATCAAGGTGAAGCGCAGTGTTTGACATCATGTCATCCTAATAGAACATGTGTTCTATTAGGATGACATAACAAATATAGGAAAACAATATAAAAGTGTAAAATAATTGTAATAAGGTTATAAATACGTGGAAAAGATGGATCAAGGGAACGATACCTTGTCCGGATCAATGAGATACTTGACAAATTCAGGGCCAACAAAGCCCTTTTCAGCCCATTTCTGTGCAATGGTACAGACCGAATTCTGAAGCAGTTCTCCGTTATGCGAGCAATTGTCCATGCTGACAAAAGCAACAGGCAGTTCACCATTCAGATATCTTGTATAGGCAAGCGAAGTAATTTTCGATATAATGTGCATCGGCTTTTCAGGGCCATTCTTCATGTCATCGGCAACATCCTGAAGAAATTCCCCGGACATGCCCTTCAGGCTATATCCTTTTTCGGTAATCGTAAAGCTGACCATCTGCAGAGACGGGTTCGCAAAAATATCTGCAAGCCGTTTCCCAGACGGAGGCGGGACGGAGCCGACACCAGAACCGCAAAGAATTAAGGTCAAGTACAATCACCAAGAACTTGAATTACCTTATGAAGAAGCGGTACAGCACATACAAAAAGGCATGAACTACGATAAAGCCGTTGAGCGAGCCAGACAAGAAGCCGCACAGCAAGCCCGTGATTCATGGATAGCCGACCAAGGCTACGAATGGCACGGCAAGCCGATCAAGACCGAAGCTGAGTACAAACAGGCACTAAAGGAGCAGGAGATTGAGAACAAGGTTAAACAGCAGTATAGCAATGTTCCTGATGAATTGCTCAATGAACTCGTGGAAAGCAAACGGTTTAGGGAAGAAACACTTGCTGAGAAAAAGGCCAGAGAGGAAAAGGAGGCTGAAAACAAACAGTATACCGATTTTCTTGAAGCCTATCCCGACATAAAGCCGGAAGATATTCCTGTGGAAGTCTGGAAGGAACATAAGGCCGGGCGTAACCTCACTGATGCTTACATACGGTATGGAAACCAACGCCTAAAGGGTGAAATGGCAAAGTACCAAACACAGCAACAGATTGAGCAGGCCAACAGCAAAAATGCGGCATCGTCAACAGGTTCAGCGAAGTCAAGCGGAAAGACCGGCGGCTTCATATCGAAGGAAGATTTTGAAGCTAACAAACATGACATGAAGTGGGTGCAGAAAAATTTAAGCACACTTGATGAATCGAGGCGGCACTGGAATCGGTGTGGTGCACTGCAGGGACTATCATTTCAGGAACCAACTCAGGGACACAGACCTTGTGCACCCTTGCGCCGACTGCTTTGTTATGCGCAGTACCATCCACCTTCCAGCCGTACGGCAAGGCCAAGGTTGGAATTCCTTATAACTATATCAATCCTCATAATGTCCTTTACACGAAATAATCATCAAATTGGTTTTATCATCAAAAATGTACACCAACCTATGTTCTTCGTTAATCCGTCTGCTCCAAGCCTTTCGATACTTTAAAGGTTCAGGTTTCCCAATACCCTTTGATAAGCCATTTCTTTCAATATCTTTAACAAGATCATTAATACGTTTGAGCATCTTTTTATCTTGAGTTTGCCACGATAAATAATCATCCCAGGATCTATCCGACCATATTTTATTCATCACTAACCTCAATCAGTTCATGAACAGTTCCCTTTCCAGATGCAAGCTGTTCCATCGATCTGTCAATCATTGCAAGATATTCTGCATTACTCGCTGCTTTCATCATTGAGTTGTATTCCTCCAGGCTCATTATTACTACATTCTTTTCATCTTTGCGGGTAACAATTACTGTTTCACGGTCATCAGTAACACGATCACAATATTCCTTCAATTTATTTCTTATTGTTGAATAATTCACAGCCAACATATCAAATATCTCCTTTCACACACGTACAATATTCTGTACAATATATTGTACCATTATTGTGCTTCATTTTCAAGAAAGAATACACGCAGAGCGTCCATTTTTCGCCCGTGGTCGGAGACAGGGCGACGCCGATGAGCAGTAAGGTGCACATTTGAATCCTCTCGTCCGAAGTCCGTCAGGACTTCATTCCTTTTTGACATTGTGCGCCGGTGTGCTTGCACTCTGCGAATCGGTGTGGTGCACTGCAGGGACGTTTATTTCAGGAACCAAATCAGGGACTCAGACCTTGCACACCCTTGCGCGACTGCATTGTTCTCTGATGGATGAGGCCATCCTTGCTCGGAGGACGCCATGGACGGCGTCCCCCTAAACTGGTATTGGCTCATTCTTTGCCTCATTCTTTTACTAGCAAATATTCTCAATTCTACAGTTTACAATGCTAATAAATGTGCTATAATATAAATAAGGACGGCGACGCTTGTTGTTGTCAGGTTTTAATGGGAGTTTTTACTTAAAACGGTTTTTATAAGACCGTTTTTTCTTTTGTCTGTCCGGCTGTGGTTGAAGTAGCTTTTCTACAAAAATTTTTGCAGCAACTGCTACCACAAAGGGTATGAATATGTATTTCACACACCAAGCAACTGTATAACCAATGCTGATGTAGAATTCCTTACACCCGGGATGCATGGGCGAGCAGTGCAGCGAAGCGGAACGACCAGCCCAGCGAATCGGTGTGGTGCACTGCAGGGACTATCATTTCCGGAACCAACTCTCGGACTCAGACCATGCACACCCTTGCGCTGACTGCTTTGTTATGTGAAGCCGCATGCCTTCTTGCTCGGGAGCTGGCACGGATGGCAGCCCTCAAATTCTTTTTTCATTTTGATTCATTTCGCTAACGGTATCTTCTATTTCAATTTTTAATCCTCCAAATTTAGGTGCCAACAAGTTATAAGAGAAAGCTAATAACATAGCAATAAGTCCGTAAACTAACGGAAAAACTATTAAATATGAAACTGTTAATGTTTTTGCTTGGCTACCATTCTGAGATGCGCCAACTATAATTGAAATTATTCCAAAGATAAGAAATATAGTATAGGGAATTGCACCAGCCATTAAAACAGCTTTAAAAACTGTTTTAGGTAATATTCTCCTAATCTCAACTCGCTTCATGAAAAATCATCCCCCTTAAATAATTTTTT
>CAZQCL010000046.1:0-12006 GCA_964592435.1 uncultured Oscillospiraceae bacterium | reverse complement strand
TTTACTGTAAAACTGAGTGAACTGATTAAGGAATTTAGATTAGAGAAGCTTCGCACGGACGAATCCGACAATGATATTGACATCACTACTTCCGATGTCAACAGACCGGGGCTTCAGCTATCCGGGTACATGGAATATTTCGGCACGGACAGAATACAAATCATTGGCAAGGTGGAAACTACCTACCTCGCCAGTCTATCGCCGCAGAATCGGCTTAAAAGGCTGGATGAGTATTTCAGGACCGGTTTCCCGTGTCTTGTGATTGCCAGAGATATTGAACCCTTCGAGGAAATGATTACTGTATCGAAAAAATACGGAATACCGGTTTTGAGGACAAGTGACATCACATCCAGGTTCATGAGCGGACTAATTCGTTATCTGAATGTCATGCTTGCCCCGAGAATATCGGAGCATGGCGTACTGGTAGAAGTCTATGGCGAAGGCGTGCTGATACTTGGAGAGAGCGGCGTCGGTAAGAGTGAAACTGCCATTGAGCTTGTCAAAAGGGGTCATAGATTGATAGCTGATGATATTGTGGAAATCAGGAGAGTTTCCGACAGCACATTACTTGCGGCGGGGCCGGAAAATATCAGGCACTTCATTGAAATCCGGGGGATTGGTATTGTTGATGTTAAGAATCTGTATGGAATGGGCTCTGTCAAAGTACAGGAAAACATCAACCTTGTCATTAAGCTGGAGTTTTGGGATAACCGTAAAACTTATGACAGGCTGGGTCTGGATGATCAATTTACAGATATACTGGGCATATCTGTGCCTTCTCTGGTGATTCCGGTCAAGCCCGGAAGGAATCTGGCCATTATTGTTGAGGTCGCCGCCATGAACAATCGGCAGAAAAAGATGGGATACAATGCTGCAAAGGTAATCAGCGAGAGATTCATGAAATATGATTAAAGGAGCAGGACGTTGAATATAGCTTTATCAGAGGAGTTATTAGGTCAGCTGGCCCGATACTGTACTGTTTTGACAAATGAACCGATGGCAAACCACACCTCATTTAAAGTAGGCGGTCCAGCGGATGCTTTTGTCAAACCGTTAAATAGAGAGGGCCTTATTAAGGCTTTGAAAATATGCGCTGAAGGCAGGTTGTCGGTACAGGTGATGGGAAACGGCACTAATCTGATTGTGCGCGATAAGGGAATCAGGGGCGTTGTGGTCCAGATAACCGATAATATGAGTGCATATGAAATAAGAGGAGAAGAGATTCTGGCGGAATCGGGGATATTGCTGTCACGGCTTTCGAGGATTGCACTGGAGCATGAGCTTAGCGGCCTGGAATTCGCAGAAGGCATTCCGGGCACCCTTGGCGGCGCTGTTACTATGAACGCGGGCGCTTATAATGGTGAAATGTCCTTTGTTGTAAAGGAATCGGAATACCTTAGTTGCGATGGACAGGTATGTGTGTTGAACAACAAGCAACACTGTTTCGGTAAGAGATCAAGCTTTATTCAGATGGATGGGGGTGTAGTACTCAGCACAAGGATTGCTCTCAAGAAGGGATCCCGCGAGCAGATAGCTGCAAAAATGGATGAGTTCCGCACAAAAAGGCGCGGGAAGCAGCCGTTGGATCTTCCAAGTGCCGGTAGTGTGTTTAAACGGCCGGAAGGATACTTTGCGGGAAAGCTGATACAGGACTGCGGTTTACGAGGCTACAGGATTGGTGGAGCTGAGGTATCCGGCTTGCACTGTGGATTTATAGTGAATAAAGGTAACGCTTCAACCAAAGATGTGACATCTCTGATAAAATATGTGCAGGATAAGGTGCTGGCCGATTTTGGGGTAGAACTTAATACGGAAGTGAAGATTGTTGGTGAAGAATAGCGAGGTAATATATGAGACTTATAGTAATCACGGGAATATCAGGAGCAGGTAAGAGTTTGGTTGCAAAGCACTTGGAGGACGTGGGATTTTTTTGTATTGACAATTTGCCACCTCTGCTGATACCGAAAATAGTGGAAATATGTTCGCAAAGCTATAGGAAAATGGATAAAATCGCAGTTGTCATTGATGTGCGCGGAGGTGAGCTTCTTAACGATTTGTTTCCTGCTCTTGAAGAATTGACTGCTGATGGATATACATTTGAGATACTTTTCATGGAAGCTTCAGATAAAATTATAATAGATCGCTACAAAGAGTCAAGAAGGTCGCACCCTCTGGCACAGGAGGGCAGGATAGCAAAGGGGCTTGAGGAGGAAAGGCGTTTACTGCAGAAAATCAAAGACAGAGCCGATTATATTATCGATACATCAAGCCTTGCTCCAAAGCAGCTTAAAGAGTCTGTTACGGGGATTATCGGCAAAGATGATGCTATGCAGGGCATTGTAATTAACATCATATCCTTTGGCTTCAAATACGGTGTCCCGATCGAATGTGACCTGATTTTTGATGTCAGATTTATTCCGAATCCTTATTATATTGAGCCCTTGAGAAAGCTTACAGGGGGAAATGAAAAGGTAAAGAAGTATGTATTTGAGATGCCTGAAACTGAGGAGTTTCTGGATAAGCTCTATTCCATGCTTGACTTTCTTATTCCGAACTATATAAAAGAGGGCAAATCCCAGCTGGTGATTGGCATCGGCTGCACGGGAGGACGCCATCGTTCCGTTGCAATTGCGGACGAGCTGGGCAGAAACCTTGCACAGAAGGAGAATCGTGTTGTTGTTGAGCACAGGGATATAGAAAAAGATGGCAGGAGCTCCGGGAGATGAATGTTAGGAATGAGAACTGAGAGGACTACATGAGATTTGGGAAAGCGGAATGGAGTACATGGGACAGAGGCCTGGAAAGGGAGTGGCTTCTTACGAATGGAATAGGCGGTTTTGCATCAGGCACAGTCACGGGGGCGAATTCCCGCAGATATCACGGGCTGCTGGTGGCATCGCTGAACCCTCCTGTTCAAAGGCATCTTATACTGTCCCAGCTGCATGAAACAATTGTTACAAAGGTTAGGGAATACAAGCTGCATTCATTTTCAACGGGTGATTTTGTAATGGAAGGGTTTCATCATCAGCAAAGCTTTGAGCTGGACCCACTGCCCGTGTTCACATATGCCATTGAAGATATACTTATAGAAAAAACCGTCACACTGGTTTATGCAGAGAATACGGTAGCAATAGTATATCGCATATGCAGTGGTACGGAAGCCTTTACCTTAAAGATTGCTCCTCTTATTAATTTCAGGGATTATCACGGCAATTCCGAAAGAAAATACATGAGATTCACTCAGCAGGCAGGTGCGGACAATACGCTTATCCGGCCATATGATGTAAACACACCAATAAGGCTCTCTTGTCCGGGTAGCCGATATGCACCGGCAAAAGAACGCTGGTTTGAACATATGTTTTATGGGGTGGAGCAGGAACGTGGGCTCCATGCATTTGAAGACCACTATATACCCGGCAGCTTCAATATTGATGTGGAGGCAGGCAGTGATAGGATCTTTACCTTTGTCTGCACCGCTGAGAGGGAGTGGACATTTAAGGAAGGGACGTCACTGATTAAGGCTGAAAAGGCCAGACAGGCAGCACTAATCGAAAAGGCCGGTTGCCAGGATGCTTTTTCCGCTGCACTTGTGAGAGCTGCTGATCAATTTATTTCATACAGGAAGTCTACCGGCTCAAAGACAATTTTGGCGGGATATCCCTGGTTCACTGACTGGGGCAGGGATGCGATGATTTCATTATGCGGTCTGACATTGTCAACGGGACGGTTCGACGACGCTGCCCGGATACTATCGGCCTACAGCGGATATATCAGCAAGGGCCTTTTACCGAATATGTTTCCTGATGCAGGTGGTGAGCCGGGTTATAATACGGTTGATGCGGCACTTTGGTATATTGACGCGGTAAATCATTATTTTAAATACACGGGCGATAAAGCCCTTGTGAGGGGAAAGCTCTTTCCTTGTGTGCTTCAGATTTACAGAGGCTACAAGGATGGAACGTTGCATAATATCCACATGGAAGAGGACGGGCTGATAGCTGCAGGTGATGAAAGCACACAGCTGACCTGGATGGATGCCAAGGTTGATTCTACCGTATTTACACCTAGGCATGGCAAGGCTGTTGAGATTAATGCACTGTGGTACAATGCACTTAAAATACTGGAGGCGTTTGCCCGAGAATTTGGTGAAGACCTCAGTGAATATGCCGCGCTGGCCAGGCTGGTGAAGGACAGCTTTGTAAAGGTTTTCTGGTTTGAGGAAGGGAAATATCTTTATGATGTTGTCTATGGAGAATATAGGGATAAAAATGTCAGGCCAAATCAAATTTTTGCCGTGAGCCTGACTTATCCTGTTATAGAAGGCGTACAGGCAAGGTGTGTGGTTGAGAGGGTATGGAAGGAATTGTATACAGCCTACGGACTCAGGAGCCTATCGCAAAATTCTCCCGATTATATAGGTCAATATAAGGGAAATCGTTATAAAAGGGACTCGGCATATCATCAGGGGACTGTCTGGGCTTGGCCTATCGGGCACTTCGTCGATGCTTTTGCCAAAACCTTTGGACAGGAGCCCAAATACAAGGGCATGATGGCATCATTCCTAAAGCCCTTCCAGGATCATTTGAATCATGGATGCCTTGGCAGCATTTCCGAAATATTTGACGGCGATGAGCCGTTAAATCCCCGGGGCTGTTGTGCTCAGGCCTGGAGCGTGGCCGAGGTGCTCAGAGCATACAAGACATATGTGGAAAAAGAGGCTTGAAGGAAGCCTTTAAAGGAAGGAGTGTTGTAATTTGTCGTTTTCTTCAACTGTAAAGAACGAGCTGTGCCGACTTGAAAATGTAGATGATTGCTGCCTTTTGTCGGAACTGGCCGCAGCGCTCTGCTTAAGTGGCTTGGCGGCTAATGCCGCCGGTGGCGGATATAATATTAGAATTACCACGGAAAATGCGGCATTTGCCAGAAGAACCTACAGCAATATCAAAAAATTATGCGGCATCAACCCGGAAGTAACTATTCGTAAGAGCAAGAGACTGAAAAAACATGCTTCATACATGCTTTTCATCACATCATGCATTGGCTCGGAAAAGCTAATGAAGCGAACCGGCGTGGTAATTGAAGATGAAAATGCACAGCCGCCAATGCTTGTAATTGCTGATAAGACCATTCTGAAGAGACAATGCTGCAAAAGGGCGTTTCTACGGGGAGCCTTTTTGGCGGGAGGCTCTATCAGCGACCCGGAAAAAACATATCATCTTGAATTGACCTCCCGGACCCGAACACAGGCTCAGGAGCTGAAAAGGATATTAGGCCTTTTTAGGCTTCGTGGGAGGATAATACTAAGAAAAGGCAGTTTTGTGACTTATCTAAAGGAGGGGGAAAACATTGTTGATTTCCTGAATATCGCTGGTGCACACAATGCTTTGATGGAGCTGGAAAACGTCAGAATTCTCAAGGATATGAGAAACAATGTCAATAGAATTGTAAACTGTGAGACTGCAAATCTTGATAAAACTGTGGACGCATCGTTGAGACAGGTGGAGAATATAAAATACATCGCTAAAAATATTGGTTTTGACAAGCTAAGTGCCGGTCTTAAGGATGTAGCCTCGCTAAGGCTGGAAAACAGTGATGCAAGTCTGGCGGAGCTGGGTCGGATGCTGTCGCCCCCTCTGGGTAAATCCGGGGTTAACCACAGGCTCAGAAAGCTGGACATGATTGCAGATAAGCACAGGGAAGAACGAAGGGAAGGACACAAGTAGGGCATTTCGCGATGTAGCATGTTTTGAGTCCGGGCACAGGCAGAAGTCATGGCGTATATGAGTCATATTTTGTAATAAAAAAAGCCGCTTTCTACAAATGTTCCCACGATTCTTTGAAGGACATTCCAATTAGTTGAAGAATTAGTTAGTATTACATAATTGGAGTATTCGGAGGAGATAAGATTGAATATAAGATTTTCCAATAGGGGTTCAACGCTAATAGCTGTATTTACGGGGGAACTGGATCACCACTTTGCGGAATATGCCCGCAATAAAATTGAACGGGAGCTGCTGAAGGCTACTACGCGCAATGTGGTGTTTGACCTGACAGGATTAAGCTTTATGGATAGTTCCGGGATAGGAGTGATAGTGGGCAGATATGCCAATATAAGGAAGCTGGGAGGGCGCTCTGCTATTATATGCAGCAACAGAAAGCTTTACCGATTGTTGGAGATATCGGGTATTTTGAAACTGATGCCGGTTTTTGATAATTTGGACAGTGCACTTAAGGCATTGCTAAGTGCGTGACAGGGCGGATAAACGTGATAGAACACAGATTTTTATTGAGGAGAGAAATGGTATGCAGCCGATAAATGAAATGAAACTGGAATTTGTGAGCAAGTCAAGCAACGAGGCCTTCGCGAGGATAGTAGCAGCTGCGTTTGTTTCCCAGTTGGATCCTACCCTTGAGGAGCTGGCTGATGTTAAAACAGCTGTTTCGGAGGCAGTGACTAATGCCATTATCCATGGTTATGAAAGCCGGTACGGCATTATCAAAATGGTTTGCCGTCAGTTTGAAAAAAGCGTGGAAATTGAAATATCCGATGAAGGTAAAGGGATTGAAAACATTGAGCAGGCTATGCAACCACTGTTTACATCCAAACCGGATATGGAGCGCTCAGGGATGGGCTTTACCGTTATGGAGAGCTTTATGGACAAGATTCAGGTACGCTCAAAACTCGGCGAGGGAACAACAGTGACGCTATATAAAGAGTTTAGCTCATTAGACAACCTGCAATAGTGGCAGCAATTTATTTTTTTTGCAGCATAGTGTAATAAACTGGCAAAAGTTGCAAAAAATAATAAATTGCGATCTCTTATATTTAATAGGCTGATTTATGGTTATATAAGGTTGAGAGAAAGGTTTTATTTTATGAGCGAGAGTCCGTATGAAGGTATAGATACGATACAGTTGGTTGTTATGGCAAAGGAGGGTGACAAGCTCGCCCAGAGCTATCTTGTTGAAAAAAACATTGGCCTTGTGTGGAGCCTTGTCCGAAGATTTCAAAATAGGGGCCATGAAACGGAGGATCTATTTCAGATAGGATGCATAGGGCTAATCAAGGCGATAAACAAATTCGACACCTCTTTTGATGTGAAATTTTCCACCTATGCCGTACCGATGATCATAGGTGAAATTAAGCGATTTCTGAGGGATGACGGTATAATCAAGGTGAGCCGTTCACTAAAGGAAGCCTCCACTAAAGCCAGAATTGCCAGAGAGGTCATGAGCAAGGAGCTAGGACGGGAACCGGCTATCGGTGAGATAGCGGAACGGCTGGATATTCCTGTAGAAGAGCTTGCCATGGCAGTTGAAGCTGTGCATTCCCCAGAGTCTCTTTTCAATCCGGTGGGTGATGGTGACAATTCATCCCTTATGTTGATAGATAGACTCAATGATACCTGCAATGATAACGAGGCGGACATAATCGACAAAATCGCGCTAAGGCAGGTGATGGATACATTGGAACCTCGTGAAAAGCAGATTATCATCTTAAGATATTTTAAAGAAAAAACCCAGGTCCAGATTGCCAAAATGCTTGGAATATCACAGGTTCAGGTATCCCGAATCGAGAAAAAGATTCTGGAGAGCATACGTGACAGGATCAATCATTTCTGAAGCTCTATTCAAAGATATTCTCCTTAACATTATTTTTATGAATACTTCCTTTGTTTTGTCCTCATAATAATTTTGAGTTAAAAGTTTAATAAATCGGGGTGTTTCTTATGTTGGCAGTACTTAGCAGGTACAAATTAATTTTTATTATTATGGCACTTATCATTTTAATGCTAATGACCTGGCTCTTTATAAGGAGCCAGGAGAGTGAAAAGGCCCCTTCCAGAGGCGTTTTCGTGCTAAACCGTATAGCTGGACCGGATAAGCTGGAAGGAGGGATATAATTGCAGCAGGTAATGACAAAGGATGAATATAAGAAGTATGTAGATGAAAAATCGCCTAACTCGAATCTTCTGCGCAATATTCCAAGGGCTTTCCTGGTCGGCGGGTTGATTTGTGTTATAGGGCAGTTTTTTACTAATTCATTTAAAAGCATGGGAATGGGGAAGGATGCTGTTTCATCCCTGACCTCTATTGTGATGATATTCCTGGGGGTATTTTTTACAGCCCTGAATCTCTATGATGATTTGGGAAAGTTTGCAGGTGCAGGTTCTATTGTACCGATTACCGGATTTGCAAATTCGATTGCCTCTCCGGCGATGGAGTACAGAAGCGAGGGCCTTGTGCTCGGGATAGGTGCCAGGATGTTTTTAATCGCAGGGCCTGTTTTGGTTCACGGCATAGGTGCATCCATTATAGCCGGAATTATTTATTATTTGATAACCTCTTAACACAAGGCATTTGCGATGTTACCTTAATATAGTTTAGCCGGCGGTACTCAAAACAAAGCACATCGCAAATGCCCTTTAGCCCTAAATTAATCATATTAAAGGAGCGACTATTATGCTGGATAAAAAGGTGGGAAAGCAAACCAGGCAACTTCAGAATCCGCCCGTTATCACGGCCGCCGCGTCGATTGTAGGCCCAAAGGAGGGGAGGGGACCACTTGCCGCTTATTTTGACTTTATTACGGATAATGAATTGTGGGATGAAAAAACATGGGAAAAAGCTGAAAGCAAGTTTGTAAAGGAGACCTTTGCCAAAATTCTGCTGAAAGCATCTCTGGCAGTCGAAGGAGTGGATTATATTATTTCCGGAGATCTTCTAAATCAATCTATTGCGGCAACCTTTGGGCTAAGGGATTCAAATACCCCTTTTTTCGGAATTTTTGGCGCATGCGCCACCATAGGCGAGTCTATGAGCTTGGGCGCAATGCTGATTGATGGCGGGTATGCCGCCAATGTGGTATGCATAACATCCAGCCATTTCTGTTCCGCGGAAAAACAATTTAGATTCCCTCTGGAGCTTGGTTCGCAAAGGGCTCCCACATCACAATGGACTGTTACGGGCTCAGGAGGTGTCCTTCTATCCGCAGAGGGGACGGGCCCTTTTGTTACCAAAATAACTACTGGGAAAATCGTAGATATGGGTATCAAGGATCAGAACAATATGGGAGCAGCTATGGCACCTGCCGCAGCGGATACGATTTTTGCTCACTTTGAAGATACCGGCCTACCGCATGATTACTATGATATGGTCATTACGGGTGATTTGGGATCGATTGGAAAAGAGATTTTAGATGATCTTCTTTCATCAAACGGTATACGGATAGGTAAAATACTAAATGATGGCGGAATAATGATATTTGATAAGAAGCAGGACATCCATGCCGGAGGCAGTGGATGTTGCTGCTCGGCAGCGGTATTTGCAGGTTATTTGTACGATAGCTTGAAAAAAGGGAACCTGAATAAGATACTATTTGTCCCCACAGGGGCATTATTAAGCCCTACGAGCGTACAACAGGGAGAAAGTATTCCATGTATTGCTCACGCTGTTGCAATTGAAAATGTGATTGGAGGGTAATATATTGAATAATACATTGATTTCATATATAAGTGCGTTTATCGTCGGAGGTGTAATATGCTCTCTTGGACAGATTCTTATAGACAAGACGAAGCTCACGCCTGCCAGAATACTGGTGTTGTTCGTAACGTTGGGTGTATTTTTGACAGCCCTGGGCATTTATCAAAGGGTTGTTGATATTGGCGGAGCGGGAGCTACAGTACCGCTGACGGGGTTTGGATATAGCTTGGCTAAGGGAACCTTCAGCGAGGTGGATAAGCATGGGCTGCTGGGTGCGTTTACGGGAGGAATTCGAGCAACTGCCGCCGGTGTGTCAGCAGCTGTATTTTTTGGATATTTGGTTGCTGTTGCTTTTAAGCCCAAGGCAAAGGCGTAAAAAACAATGGGCAATTATCAGCCGCAGCTAAAATGCGCCCTTGAAAAAAAGGAAAATTGACTATAATATAGAATAGAATATGTATTATCATATTATTGTGACATCATTTAGGCGTGTGGGGGTGCAAATGAATATAGAATTTATTAATCCATTTATTGAAGCAGGTCAGACTGTTATACGACAAATCGCATCACTTGAAGCTAAACTGGGAAAAGTTTACCTGAAAACTTCCCCATATAGAAGTGAAGATGTAATTATCGTGGTAGGGTTAACTGGTAGAATCCGTGGGCAGGCAATTTTTTCAATGTCAAGAAAACTGGGGCTAAAGATTGCATCCTGTATGATGATGGGAATGCCGGTTACCGAATTCGATGAGATATCTAAAAGTGCTATTTCCGAGATGGCAAACATGATAATGGGTAATGCAGCGACAATACTGTATAATAGAGGAATCAATATCGATATAACGCCACCGTCTTTATTTTTAGGTGAAAATCTTGAAATAACGTCGGGCAAAATGAAAACGATATGTGTGCCTTTAATTGTTGGTGAGAATGAAATAGTAGAGCTTGATATTTCAAGCGAAATCTGATCCTGTTTTTCACGCCGGACAAAATACTTTGCATATAAAAGGGACTTCCATATCGGAAGCCCCTAATTTGAGTCATAGCAATTTGTGTAGTATATCCAGCTAAATCGGAGGGTAAGATGCTACACCCAGCCGCGGTATTTCACTGCCTGAGCGACTCTGTTTATTGCAATGACATATGCGGCATCGCGCATTGTCAGTTTTTTGCTTTGCGCCAGCTCATACACTGCCTTGAATGCCGAGGTCATTTTGGTATTCAGCTTCTCCAGCACCTCGTCCTTTTCCCAAAAATAGTTCATATTGCACTGGACCTGTTCAAAATAACTGCACGTAACTCCTCCGGCATTTGTCAGGAAGTCGGGCAAAAGGAAGATGCCCCGGTCATTGATTACCTTATCCGCATCAGGGGCCGTCGGACCGTTTGCAGCCTCAGCGATAACCTTTACCTGCTTGCTTATATTATTCACGTTTTCTGCTGTGATTTGATTTTCCAAAGCTGCCGGTACGATAATATCTACATCCTGCTCAAGCCATGCATCCCCGGGAAGAACCTCATAACCCAGAGCTTTTGCCTTGCCCTTGTCTATAGTGCCAAAAGAATCTGTAATGCTCATCAGTGAATCAATATCCATTCCATTTATATTGCGGAAGGTGTATGACTTTTTATCTGTATTGTCCCAGCAGGAAATAGCAATGACTTTACCGCCTAGCTGCAAATACATTCTAACCGCATATTGCGCTACATTTCCGAAGCCCTGGAAGGAAGCGGTGGTGTTTTCTGCCTTGATTCCCAGCTTTTTAAGTGCTTCATCTAATACGTAAATCACACCGAAGCCAGCAGCTTCGGTTCTTCCAAGGGATCCTCCCATACCTACCGGTTTACCGGTGATAACGCCCGGATACCTTCCGCCATGTATAGTTTCGTATTCATCCAGCATCCAGAGCATATGTTGAGCGTTGGTCATTACATCGGGGGCAGGAACATCGTTGTTCGGACCTATGTTAAGAGCCAGCTGCCGTACAAAGCCGCGGCATACTTGTTCCTGTTCGCGCTGGGAAAGACTACGGGGATCGCAAATAACGCCACCCTTCGCCCCTCCAAGGGGAATGTCCACAACGGCGCATTTCCAAGTCATCCACATTGATAATGCGCGGATTGTATCAGCGGTTTCCATGGGGTGGAATCGTATTCCTCCCTTTGCGGGACCTCTCGCATCATTGTGCTGCATACGGTATGCCTTAAATACTTTGACGCTACCGTCGTCCATGTGAATCGGTATTGTCACATGATACTCCCGCATGGGCTGACGAAGCAGCTCTCGAGTCGCCTCATCCAGATTAATAATGGAAGCTACTTTATCAAATTGGGCTTGTGCATTTTCGTAAGGGTTGTATTTCGCGTTACTCATCAATGTTCCTCCTAATCCTTCTGATACATCTATAGTATCACTGCTTCAAAGTAAAATCATTATAGCAATGAGAATATTATATGTCAATAATAGCAAAATGTTATTTGAAATTTATTTTGACATACAATCTTTTATTTGTGGTAATGTGG
>CAZQCL010000045.1:0-12450 GCA_964592435.1 uncultured Oscillospiraceae bacterium | reverse complement strand
ATACTGAAAACCCGCTAAAATAGCGGGTTTTCGCCTTCGGTAAATATATTTTGGTGCGGTCGATGGGACTTGAACCCATACGGTCTCCCATGCGCCCCTCAAACGCACGCGTCTGCCAGTTCCGCCACGACCGCATTAATAAAGGCTTTGAATAGCCAGCAAGAATTATTATACTAACATAAGCTTTAAGTGTCAATACCTTTGGAGAAAATGATAAAATTGATAAAATGAGAAATTTGTTATATTGAATTATATTGTCATTGTTGATAAAATAGGTACTAGTCAACATTTGTTGATGTGATGGATTAATATATCTTAGAAACGAGGAAATAGTATGGCAGGCTTTTTTGGACTTTTTGATTATAATAGACCCGGACCGGGAGTACCAAAGGATGCACCACCAAAATCTCCCTTTGTTGTGTTTTTTCAGATACTTCAAAGAAAGTTTTGGAACTTTATAAAAGTTAACATGATGTTTTTGGTATTTAACTTACCGTCACTTATACTGGGAATGCTTGCAATGCTTTATTTATTTCCGAATATCATCCCTGATGCAATGAACGACCCGGAGATGCTCCGGAGTGATATCATGCTCAAGTTTATACTTCTTACTATCATGATGTGTGTGCCAATGGTGACTGTAGGGCCTGCACAAGCTGGCTTTACCTATATAATGAGGAACTATGCCCGTGAAGAGCATGCCTTTTTATGGGGAGATTTTAAAGATACCGCAAAAAAGAATATGAAGCAGAGTCTTATAGTCAGTACCATAAACTTTTTTGTCACTTTTTGTATGCTGTTTTCTATCCGAGCATATTATGTATTGATATCAGAGAATCAAATTCCGCAGATCCTTGGGTTAATCGGTGCTTCGATATTGGGTGTCATGTTTACTATATTTGCATGTATGAATATGTATATATACCCTGTAATGATTACCTTTGATCTTTCGATTAAAAATATATATAAAAACTCTTTAATATTTGCTGTGATAAAGTTCCTGCCGAATATTGGTATTTTATTGTTGAGCGCCTTTATTGTTTTTCTATCCTTTGGAATGATAATACCCTTCAACCCGATAATTGGATTTATACCATATTTTTTCCTGACTATTAGCTTGATAGGATTTCTAACCAATTTCTATGCCTATCCTAAATTAGAAAAGTATATAATTTCTCGTATAGAAGAAGAGGACGGCGACGAGGACGACGACGAGGACGACGACGAGAACGATGATGACGAATACGATGATGACGAATACGAAGAGGACGATGATGATGGGCAAGAAGACGATATTATACTGCCTGAACCTATAAAGCAAATGACAGATGAGGCAGGGGAAGAACACAAAGGTGAGGATGGAATCAGGAGATACTTCTGACACAAAGCCGTGTCTGATATACTACACAAATGGTTATTATTTAAAAAGCTGCAGTGATTTACACACTGCAGCTTTTAGCAATTCATCATTGATTTATTCTTCGTCTATAAGGTCGCTCATATTGTACATGCCGGGTTCTTTGCCGTAAATGAATTTAGCAGCACGAAGGGCTCCGGTTGCAAAAATCTCTTTAGATCCGGCAAAATGGTTAATTTCGATAATCTCATCATTCCCGGCAAATATAACACAATGGTCTCCCGTAATAGTACCACCCCGAACTGCATGTATGCCGATTTCAGATTTGCCTCTCTTTTTTCTGCGGGAATGTCGATCATAAACATATTCATGCTTTTGCTCTATAACCTCATTTATTGAATCTGCAATGGCTAAAGCAGTGCCACTTGGTGCGTCAAGCTTAAGATTATGGTGCTTTTCGATTATTTCAATATCATAATTCGGTTCAAGAACCCTTGCTGCCTTTTTTACAAGATCGATTAATAAATTGATACCAATAGACATATTAGCAGAATAAAAAACCGCTATACTATTTGAGGCAATTTTCATTAATTGCTTCTGCTCCGATGATAATCCGGTTGTGGCTACTATAATCGGTAGCTCTTTCTCAGTAGCATAAGCTAACAGTTTGTTCAGAGCCACAGGGTTAGAAAAATCAATAATAACATCAATTTTAACATCACAACTGTTAAGCTCAGTAAAAACTGGATAATCTTGTTTCCCATTGTCAGCAATATCATAACCTGAGACAATCTTCAAATCATCATGTTGCTCGGCCAGCCTTGTAATAACCTGACCCATCTTTCCATTACATCCACTCAATAATATGCTTATCAAGGTAGCACTTCCTTCTTTTGAATAGTATTGCTGCATTCTAAATTAGCCCGTAACCCTGCATTGCTTTTATTAGTATGTTCCTGTTTGTTTCATCCATATTAATAAGAGGCATTCTGCATTTTCCTACATTCATGCCCATTAGGTTCATCGCTTCTTTTATCGGAATAGGATTGACTTCAATAAACAAGGCCTTTATTAAATCAAATGTTTTTAGGGCTAACCTTCTGCTTTGTTCCACATCACCGGCAAGATATTTCATAGCAATATTATGCGTGTCACGGGGGATGATGTTTGCCATGACAGAAATCACACCCTTGCCACCGAGAGCCATGAGTGGAACAATAAGACCGTCTTCGCCCGAATATACGGTAAAATCATCACCGCACAGGTTTATTGTCTCGCCAACCTGGTTGAGATTACATTCCTTTACACCAACTATGTTATCTATTTCCGAAAGCGTCTTCATTGTGCCGGGATTAATATTCAGGTTTGTCCTGGAAGGTACATTGTAGAGTATTATCGGTATGGTCAGAGCCTCAGCTATGCATTTGAAATGCTCGTACAGGCCGCGCTGGGTAGTTTTGTTGTAATATGGAGTTACACTCAAAATTGCATCAGCACCTACTTGCTCTGCCCGTATGCTTAAGTTGACGGCATGTCTTGTGTCATTGCTCCCTGTACCGGCAATTACCGGGAGTCTGCCCTTCACCTTTTTTACGGCATATTCGATTACATCAATGTGTTCATCATCGGGCATAGTAGACGCTTCGCCTGTTGTCCCGCAGATGATGATTGCATCTGTCCCCTCTTTAATATGAAACTCTAGAAGCTCTCCCAGCTTCTCATAATCAATAGTTGACTCCTTAAAAGGAGTAACGACTGCAACACCGGAACCGGTAAAAATACACTTTTTCATTACGGATCATCCTTTCAAAATATAGTTTGGCAGATCTGTTTACATATAGCCATCCTCTTACAACCATCCTTCGGCTTTAAGCAGCTCAGCCATCAATACTCCACCGCCGGCAGCACCTCTTATGGTGTTATGGGATAAGCATGTGAACTTATAGTCGAACAAGGAGTCTTCCCGCAGTCTGCCAAGAGCGATCCCCATCCCATTTTCCAGATTCCTGTCAAGCCTTGACTGAGGCCTATCGGGCTGCGTAAAGTAGGTCAGAAACTGGGACGGAGCACTTGGCAATTTCATATCTTGAGGTTTTCCCTTGAACTGCTTCCAGCAGTCTAGTATTTCATCCATTGAGGGCTTATTTTTGAATGAAATATAAACCGCAGCCAGGTGTCCGTCTGAAACGGGCACTCTATAGCATTGTGTTGATATAACAGGGCTTTTTGCCGGCACAATCGAATCTCCTTCAATAGAGCCCCAGATCTTCATCGGTTCTATTTCACTTTTTTCTTCTTCTCCTCCTATATAGGGAATAATGTTATCCACTATTTCCGGCCAGTCCTCAAATACCTTTCCGGATCCGGAGATTGCCTGGTAGGTTGAAGCCAGTATCTTATCCGGATTGAACTGCATGAGTGCATGAACCGGAGGTACATAGCTCTGCAGCGAGCAGTTGGATTTTACCGCAATAAAGCCTCTCTTTGTGCCAAGGCGTTTTCTCTGCTTTTCGATAATAGCTGTATGCTCGGGATTAATCTCAGGTATTATCATAGGCACATCTTCTGTATACCTGTGGGCTGAGTTGTTCGATATTACAGGTATCTCAGCTCTTGCATATTTTTCTTCAAGGCTGCGTATTTCATCCTTTTTCATGTCAACAGCGCAAAAGACCATATCAATTTCATCTGCAAGCTCATCGATTTGGGTAACATTTTTAACCACGATTCCTTTTACATCATCAGGCATCGGGGAATCGATTTTCCAGCGGCCTTCCACAGCTTTTTCGTAGGGGAGGCCGGCTGATCTTTCGCTTGCTGCAATGGCTGCAACTTCAAACCATGGATGCTTTTCAAGAAGAGTAACAAAACGCTGACCAACCATTCCTGTTCCGCCAAGTATTCCGACTTTCAATTTATCATTCATGCTAATATAAGCCTCCTTAAAATAAATTAACTGCCAGCCATGCGCCAGCAGTTCCAATAGTCCGGGTGCCCTTTTATTTAGGGTGTTAAGAACTGATAGCACTCCATCAAATAACTGATGACAGTTGCAATACTATTCGAATTACAACCAGGAACCAATTCGGCAGGAAATTGTCCCTTCGGCAATTCTCCCTTTTACATCGTTTCTTTGAATCCCTGCGGTTCTCCGCGATGTTAATTATGAGAAATGCGCCTCTACCTATAATTATTCAATTTCAGTTTAAATAATAATAACATCAGGTTAATCTGTTGTCAAATAATTTTGTAGAAATTCATTATTATACAGAAATTCATTATTATAACTATTTCAACAATTATAAGAGTTTGTATTATTGCAGCTGTTCCAGATTTTCTCATGTTACATTTAGATTAAATATGGTCAAAAATGCGGTTAAAAATGCCGATATAGAAGGAAAGGGACTTTTTATGTCGAATAAACAAACATATGAAGCATTCATTATACGGATTTCACATTTTATACTAACGAGAAGGTGCTGACATGATTAGGAGAATTTTTAGAAAGGTAGCGGTATTGTTGATTACCGCAGCTTTAATATTATCATCATCGGTTGTTTCAATAGGAGCCAATGAAGTCCCGGATACGGTCAGAGTTGGGCTGTATTACAAGGATAGCTCTGTAAACACGGCACAGTCAATATTTGCGGTATCTGCTACTGCCGGATTACAGATCGGTTATTTTAAAGACGATAATTTTACTCAGATATATAGTCATACAGACTCATCGGCTATTTATATAAGAAAGGACACATATTATTACAATACCGGTAATGGGCTCAAAGAATATAGCCCTTCTGGGACTTCGCCCTCCGGTACCGCTTATGGGCCATATCATATAAAAATAGGAAATGACTATCCTGATGCAGCAAGCGCCGGTGCAAAGGCAGCAGCATACATGAAATCAGGAGTTAAAGCCTATGTTTCATATGCCGATGGATGGCAGGTGTGGACAGGCTCATGTGTGGATGAGAAAGATGTTCAAACTGAAACTAAAAAGCTCAGGACGGTATTGGGTGATGAGGGTTTTGAAACTATTCAGCCATCATCTACAAGAATTGTTGTTAACGATGCTTCTCACCGGGTATTATGCATGTTTGACAGCAAATCTGCTTATTTCCGTATAAAACCTGCATCCAAAAGCAATCCGCCGGTTCTTGATATTAAAGGTAAGCTTTATAGAGGCTCTCTTGAGGTTAAGAGGCTGTCGGATAGCGACATGACGGTGATTAATGTTGTAACGATACAGGAATATCTCTATGGCAATGTTCCTCCGGAAATTGGCGGGAAATCGCCGGATGAGGCTCTAAAAGCGCAGGCGATTGCATCGAAGATGTATGTCCTCAACAATATGGGTAAACACGGTAAAACAGGCTTTGATGTCTGTGCAACTACGAGCTGCCAGGTTTACAGGGGTTACAGCAGCGAGGTACCATCTTGTAATGAAGTAATCGACGAAGTCGCGGATAAGATTATTACATATAACGGCAAACCTGCGCAACACATATACTACTTTGCATCAGGCGGTGGTAGCACAGAGGATGTGCGCAATGTCTGGGGTTCGACCCATCCATACCTTGTAAGTGTAGAGGATAGATATGAAAAAATAACCACATGGACAAAAACACTGCGGGCATCTGATGTAAGAGCGAGGCTTCCTCAATTGGGGGATATTCTTGGCATTTCTATCACCAGGACCGCAGATACAGGAAGAGTTACCCAATTAGCTGTCAGCGGGGCAAGCAGGGGAGAGCCCGCATACTATTCTAATGAAAAATGCCGTACTCTTTTTGGATTAAGCAGTCAGCTTTATACTATTACAACGGATGCGGATGTTTTTGCGGCTACACTATCACACTCTACGAAGAGTAATGCGGTCAACACAGTCAGTTCGGGCACTTCAGCCAATGTAACCGCAAGTGCCGCTGACAGTAAGAAGGATACGGATATCGCCGGTGCGAATCAGTTAAAGGATTCGGCTGAAAAACCAGATGAGCAAACAGAGGCTGACAAGCAGCCACAGACCGACAAAAAAACTATCGATGATGAATCCTTGTTGCCGGATAGTTCTGAGCCAATTAGAACACAGCTTGCCGGCAAAAAGGTTATAACCGCCTCAGGGGTTAAGACGCTTAAAGGCTCCAATAACAAAATAACCATCCTTGGAGCTGACGGTAATGTAAAAAATGCAGCGGTTCAACCTGAGACATACACCTTTACAGGTAAAGGCTGGGGTCATGCTGTCGGCATGAGCCAGGAAGGTGCAATCGGAATGGGTAAAGCCGGGTTAACCTATGACCAGATTCTAACCCACTATTTCCAGGGTACAAAAGTAGAATAGGTGGCCGCTTTTGACCGCCCAAAATTGGCAAAAAGGCGCCACTCAAACGCCGTGGTGGCTGTTAGGCACTAAGGAAATCTCGGGGGCATTGAGCCCTTCTTGATTTCAGCCAGATATGCTTCGCAGCATAGTAAAGTAGCCATGGATGCTAAAAGCAGACCGCACTACTCACTTTTGCAGGTTTAGGACTATATTTTTGGAAATACGCCTTGTTTTATAGCCGGTCGTCTATAATATGCGCCTTTTTGAGCATTATTCCGTCCTAAAGTTGAAATTATGAGTAGTGCCCTATGCCTATTCCAACATCGCTACGCTTCCATCAGCCTGTTTGCGACGGAACTTGCTACCGGTATCTGTCTACTCTTCTGTAGCTGCCTGTGACATAACATGATGCATGATTTGCACCATGACTGACCTACCCCACTTTGATTTCTTAAGCTTTGGGCGGTCAAAAGCGGCTACAAAAACTTGTAGAACAGCCTTTCTTAGTGTATGATTTCATTTGATGTGGTAATATAAATATTGATATAAACTACAGACATAGGTGACAAATGAAATCCAGTGATTTTTATTATGAACTGCCACAGGAACTAATTGCACAGGAGCCATTAGCTCAAAGAAGCAGCTCCAGGCTTCTCGTATTGGACAGAACAAATGGCAGCATTGAACATAAGGTGTTCTGTGATTTGAAGGAATACCTGCGTAAAGGGGATTGCCTTGTTTTGAACGATACAAGGGTAATACCTGCAAGGCTACTTGGCAGACGCTCTGATACCGGTGGGAAAATTGAATTTGTATTATTGAAAAACATTAAAGCTGATATCTGGGAGGTATTGCTGAAACCAGGTAAAAGGGCAAAACCTGGGACTGAATTTACCTTTGGGAATGGAGAGCTTCATGCAGAGATTATAGAAGTGGTTGAGGGTGGAAACAGGCTTGTCCGTTTCGAATATGAGGGTATATTTCAAGAGGTCTTAGATCAGGCTGGTGTCGTGCCACTGCCTCCTTATATTACGAAGGAGCTTGATGATCCGGAGCGTTACCAGACAGTTTATTCGAAACATAGAGGGTCTGCTGCGGCTCCAACTGCAGGCCTTCATTTCACTGATGAGCTGCTGGATGACCTGAAACAGCGTGGGATCCTCTTTGCAACCTTGACGCTGCATGTGGGCCTTGGCACATTCAGGCCGGTTAAGGTAGAGAATGTTGAAGAGCATACTATGCATACGGAGCACTATAACTTGAATGCTAAAGCTGTGGACACAATCAACACAGCCAGAGAAAATGGGGGACGGATAGTAGCTGTTGGAACGACCAGCTGTCGTGTCCTTGAAACGGTCGGAGATGATGAGGGACACATTAAGCCTTCTGAGGGCTGGACTGATATATTTATATATCCAGGATACCGTTTTAAGGTGGTTGACGCGCTAATAACCAATTTTCATCTGCCGGAATCTACATTAATCATGCTTGTCAGTGCATTTGCGGGGAAAGATAAAATTATGAAGGCCTATCATTCGGCAATGGAGCGAAATTATAGATTTTTTAGCTTCGGTGATGCAATGCTGATTAGATAAGGGGAGGAATATGGCAGCAATACGATATGAATTAACGAAAAAGTGCAAGCAGACGGGAGCACGACTCGGTGTAGTGCATACGCCGCGCGGATCCTTTGAAACTCCCGTTTTTATGCCCGTTGGTACTCAGGCTACGGTTAAGGGAATGACACCAGATGAGCTTAAGGAAATAGATGCGAAGATTATCCTCAGCAATACATACCATCTTTACATGAGACCGGGAAATAAGCTAGTCCATGAAGCCGGCGGGCTGCACAAGTTCATGAACTGGGACAGGCCTATACTGACTGACAGCGGAGGGTTCCAGGTGTTCAGCCTAAGTGACCTTAGAAATATCAAGGAAGAGGGCGTAACCTTTAAATCTCACATCGACGGCTCAAGGCATTTGTTTTCACCTGAATTGTCAATAGAGATTCAAAATGATTTGGGCGCGGATATTATCATGTCCTTTGATGAGTGTATTCCATACCCGGCTGATTATGATTATACAAAAAAGTCACTGGAGAGAACGACCAGATGGGCGAAGCGATGCAAGCTGGCTCATACCAATACAGATAAGCAGGCATTGTTCGGCATTGTTCAGGGAGGAATGTTTGCTGATTTACGACAGCAGAGTGCAAAGGAGCTGGTGGAAATGGATTTCCCGGGTTATTCTATTGGGGGACTTAGCGTGGGAGAGCCTGCTGAGGACATGTACAAAATGCTGGAATGCACCGTGCCGCTGCTGCCTGAGAATAAGCCACGGTACCTGATGGGTGTTGGCAGTCCGGATTATCTGATAGAAGGAGCTATGCGGGGCATCGATATGTTTGATTGTGTTCTCCCTACACGTAACGGCAGAAATGGAACGGTTATGACAAGTCGAGGCAGAATCATAGTTAGGGACGCAAAGTATGCAAGAGATTTTACACCGATGGATCCGGAATGCGATTGCTATGCATGCAAAAACTTCACACGAGCTTATATACGGCACCTGCTAAAAGCAAAGGAAGTGCTGGGAATTCGATTGACAACGTGGCACAATTTAAAATTTCTAATTGGCTTGATGAAAAAGATAAGACAGGCTATAATGGATGATAGGTTAGTGGATTTTAGAAATGAATTTTTTAGCAAATATGGATACACTATTTAGTGGATAAGCAAAACATAATTATTAAGGTTGTTACAGCCTATAATAAAATATAATTTTGGAGGAAACATATGGATTCAAATCTCTTAATAACGTTGGGATATCTGGTATTTTTCATACTTATTATGTATTTAATGATATTCCTGCCGCAAAAAAGACGGGATAAGAAAACCAAAGCTATGCTTGATGCTATGCAGGTCGGCAACACCGTTATCTCAATCGGAGGTATCACCGGTAATATCGTAAACATAAAAGATGACGAGGTTACTATTGAAACCGGGGTTGAAAAAGCTAAGATAAACTTGAAAAAATGGGCTGTTAAGGAAGTTGTGAAACCTATTGAATCTTAATTAATAGATATCCATTACGGAGAACTTTCTATGACAAGTGTATCTAGTCATGGCTGTTGAGGGGATGTAACATTAATCAGACATTGTTACATCCTGTTTCATATACAGCCATTTGCGTTTATATATGAAGAAGAAAGCAGGTAGCTAATGTTTGGATATATTACAATAGATCCTAAAACATTGTCAAAGGAAGAAAAAAAACGGTACCGTAAGTATTATTGCGGGCTGTGCCAGCAACTGACTTCGAGGTACCGTGGCATTGGCCGGTCAACGCTCACTTATGACATGACCTTTTTAATTATATTGTTATCGTCTCTATATGAACTGGAGGAAACCCATAACAGTCGGCATTGTATTCGACACCCGATAAAAAACAATTATTATATTCAAACTTCTGTCACCGCTTATGCGGCTGATATGAACATACTCCTGTCCTATTATAAGTGTCTGGACGATTGGACGGACGATCATAACCCTGTTGCAGGAAAAAGGAGCAGGCTCCTTGAGAAATATCTGCCTGGTATAATAGGCATTAGCCCAGGCCAGCATATGGTAATCAACGACTGCCTACAGCGCCTAAAAAGGATGGAAAGGATCAATGAGCTTAACCCCGATTTGCCTGCCAACTGTTTTGGTGAGCTGATGGGAGCCTTATTTGTCTGGCGGAAGGATGATTATACTGATGTGCTTTATTCTATGGGTGCGGCTCTTGGGCGTTTTATATATTTGCTCGATGCAGTGAACGATAAGAGAGCTGATATTAAAAAGCAAAGGTACAATCCATTAGTGTCACAAAAGAGTAGCGGTTTTGAGCCTATGCTTACCATGATGATAGGTGAATGTACCGCTGAATTTGAGAAGCTACCCATTAAGCGCGATCAGCATATATTGCAGAACATTTTGTATTCCGGAGTCTGGCAGAAACATAAAGTACAAAGAAGGAAAGGGGCACATAAATAATATGGAAGACCCATACAGAATCCTGGGACTTAGTTCTTCTGCCTCTGAGGAAGAAATCACAGCTGCTTACCGCAAGCTGGCAAAGAAATATCATCCTGACCTGAATCCGGGTGATAAAGAGGCCGAGAAAAAGATGAGCCTGATAAATGCAGCTTATGAGCAGATTAAAACCGGAAAAAACGGCGCCACTTCCTATGAGCGGCCGGATGGAAGCTATGGCCAACAACGCCAAGGTCAGTCCGGAGGTAATTATTACAACAATCCATATGGCGGATTTGGTTTTGGAGGATTCGATGACATTTTCAGCGAAATATTTGGCCAGGCGTGGGGACAGCAAAGCAGTGGGGCAGCAGCTTCACCTGCCTTTCGGCAGGTACAGATGCTTATCCGAAATCAACAGTACCAAAGTGCCTTATTTGCACTTTCACAATTAAGTGAACGAAATGCAGAGTGGTATTATTTTAGCGCTTTGGCGAATGCAGGAATGGGTAACAGGGTGACGGCACTGAATCATGCTGAGGAGGCAGTGCAAAAGGATCCGGGCAATGTGAGGTACCGGCAGCTGTTGTTACAGTTGCAGCAGGGTGGCTTCACATATCAACAAAGAAGACAAAACAGTGGTTTTGATATGCATATTATGGGACGTACCTTCTTTCAGATAATGTTGGCGAATTTATTGTGCTTTTTCTGCTGTCGCCCTTGCTGAGGGACTATTCAGCTACAGCACCAGGTGTGCGGCAGGTTTGCTTGTGAAGACCATGTTTCAGGCTTTAGAGCATACGGATGCGGTTATAACAGTACATGCTTATTTATTCGATTCTCAAAGACAGGCTACCAAGGATGCAGGCACAATCGCAGGCTTGAATGTATAACGCACCATAAATGAACCAGCTACCGCAGCAGTAGCCTGCAAGGAGCTGGAAGCAGCTATTAGACCATATTTATGACTTAGTGTTTATCCCCACTATTCCGCCGATTGCTCCGGAGATTATACCTATCACAGTCATAGTTATGACATATTTATCAATACTGAAATCGTTGTATATCAAGCTGCTGATTAAATACAGTATGGTCATATATATCAAACCGACAATACTTCCGTTGAGCCAACCCTTATTACGGACTCCTCTGGTTGATACGAACCCTGCTGTCAGAACACTTATGACAGTTGTAACGACAACTGCAGGAGTAATCAGCCGTTTAGGGAAATCCGTATTTGTCAGAATTAAAGCAAGCAGCATGAATACCGGGATTGTAATTATATATGAAACGAGGAGTCCCTTCATCAAGGAAACCACATTTAATTTTTCATTACTGCCTGGTTTTACATTGAGATTCGTAATACTCGGCATTAAAATCTACTCCCTTATGTTTTGCTTCATACAATATAAATATTACGGTACAGGCGGGAATAGAACATATTAGTTCTTTTCAATATTTTGTAGTTATGCTATAATGTTCAATGCAGTTAGCGAACAGTACATATGGAGTATGTGTGGCATGCGTGCTACGCTGTTGCAGCTTTTAATTATTAATAATGCTATTGGAGGGAATACACATGAAGCATATAAAGACGATTAACGATCCAAATCTGAAGAAGGATATTAAAAAATCAGGTTGCGGTGAATGCCAGACATCATGCCAGTCTGCATGCAAGACAAGTTGCACCGTTGCAAATCAGAAGTGCGAAAACAGATAAATGGATTAGACTACTGAAATCATAAACAGCGGGGGGG